>JAFALX010000163.1 GCA_019234035.1 Candidatus Dormiibacterota bacterium
CGTTGCTGTGGCGTGAGGGTGATGACGGTGGCAGGACGAGGCATGCGCCGATCATCGACGATATCTTGTTGCCGTGCTCACCTATTCATGAATCAAAGGACTAGGAATCGCTATTGGCATGTCGCGGCGAAGCGGGGATCATGTCGCACATGGGCCCCGGATGAGCTGGCTAAGGTCGGAGGAGGAAGCCACGGATGGCCAGAACGCGAGCCGCGTCGTTCAGAGTCGCCATTGAAGGAGAGCCGGTCAGTATTTCCTGCGGTCGAGGCGTCTGCTGGCTCGTCTACCCGCGTGGCTTTCTGTCGCTCCAGCTTTCCAATGGCGAGGTGGTCACGGATCCCGGGGATGATCTCGAGACGATGCGGGAGACTCTAGGAGGCGATGTCGGCGAGTGGCGTGACGAGCACGGCTGCTCTTGGCGTTTTTCTCTCGAGCCCTGGCGCAGCACGGATGGCAAGTCCTACAGAGTCATGGTGCAATTCGTGGACAGCCGGGCGCGATCAGCTCAAGGGCTGTTCTCGTCGTGGCCAACCCTCCGCGAGTTGCGCGCGCAACTTGCTCGAGATGATGGCTTCCTTCGCGCTCCGGACGGTGGGTATTACTGCCCGTCTCTGGAATGGTGGACGGATGCCGACCCTGATCGTCTGCGATTCCAACCCGTCTTCTGGAGCAAGCCCGGCATGAGTTGGTGGCACCAACAGACATGGCGGTTGTATGACGCCGAGGTGACGAGGCGTCTAACCCGCAAGAACGGTGTCCCTCCCCCGCCGCAGCCGAGCATTCCGCCGTCTACTCGTGAGGGCTAGGAGGGTGCTCGCCCCCAACGAGTGTCCAGTTGAACCGCGAAGTGAAGTCGCGGGCGCAATCGGCGCAAACCCAGTGGTAGTCGTCTTGGCCACTTGGGCCCCTGCCTTGAACCGCGTACCCCGCATGGAGCGCACCGGCGACCTCGTCACGACGCACGAATTTGGCCCAGCAGAAAGCGCAGTGGTCGTGCTCCCACTCTGGGCTCCACTCCCGATACTGCTTCCAGACGAGGGTGGCGCCGATCAGGTACTTGTCCTGTCCCGTTAGACGCCAGTCGTCGCCCATCGTCCGATGCTCTCACGGCCACGACGGTGGAGATGCAGTTCGGCCAGCCGAGGATCGTCTCACCACTTGAACGCGCCGACGCTGAGTCTGCGGATCCGTCTCCATCGCCCGCATCATCGCCTTTCCAAGATGCCCATCGCCAACAAGCGAAAACGGTGCGGCACAGACGGTCAGGAAGCCGAGGGCATCGGTGGGGGCCGGTAGAGTCATGCTCTCAGGGTGCTGACAGCGAACATCGTCACGATCATCGCCATCGTCACTGTGGCGGCTCTGGTCGCCCTGGTGGCGATTGTGTCGCCGGAGGCTAGGCGCCGACGGCGAGCCTTGCCAATTCGGCAAGTCCGGCGCGGTCAACGGTTTATTGCTGTGTGCGGGTCGCTGCTTATCGCACTCACGGTCGCGCTGCTGATTCTTAGACACGAGGACAAGCTGTGGCCGACCGAACTATCCGTGGGCTGCCTTGCGTTGCTCACAGCTGCGCTGCTACCACGCCTGTATGCGCGTTGAGGCGCGCCGAGGTGAACCGGTGAGCCGGGCGAAAGGGTCTCACGAGGCGCGATAGCTGCCGATGACCGACGGATCAGAGTCACGGTGGGCGTCGCTCCGAATTGTAGAAAGCCGTGCGTCCCGAAGGGCCGCTGACCGCGCCGGACCGGCCGACCTACGGGCGGCGACGTTGATGGCGGCCGGCAGAGCGGGCTCGGCCCTCAGGGCGGTGCCTCGTGTCTGAACGATGCGGCCAAACCTCACGCATCGCGTCAGCGAAGATGCCGTAGACGAAAGGGCCCACACGGGATGACACGACATTTGCGATCACGCGCTCGTGTCGCAGGAAGCGCTCGGCTTGCTCAGTGGCGGACAGGCTCTGAGACATGAGCAAGAACACCTGCGTCTGCGCCTCCTGGATCGCGATGATCTGCGGACTTGGTTGACCGCCCGGTTGCGGGGTGAGGATGGCCTTGTCCTTGGTCAACACGACAAGCCCGCCCTCCCCGCAATCGCGAAGCCAGGGAGGGTCTTCCTTGCGCTGGGCATCCTCCTCTCCGTACACCTCCGACATCGTCCGCACTGACCAGCCACGAGCGCGTAGCTCTTCGGCTATCTGGTGGCGTCCGAGGCTGCGATCAATGAAGAACTCAGGCGGCCTTGGCGCGGTAGGAGACACGGACGACGTCCTCCACCTCGTCGGGTGAGACGCCAAAATCCTCAGCGATCTCGTTGATGGGGTCCCCTCCCACGAATCGTCCGACGAGGTCCTCAGCGCGCGCGTCGCCGCTTACGACAATGGGCCGACCATAGGCACGATTGATATCGACAATCACGTCAGCAACCGCGAACCCCGGAAGGTGGATCCGCTCCGGCCATTCGTCGGAGTCGCGCTGGATGCGCTTGAGGTACTCCTCGACGATCTTCTGGAACACCGTCTGGCCTGAACGAACCTCTGTGAGCACGCGACGGACGTCGTCACCAGCGCTGGCTGCGTAGTTGAAGAGAACTTCTCGCCCATCGGTGTACAGATGGCCGCTGGCCAGCGCGTAGTCCACGCCGACCTCTGCCTTGAGCAGTTCTAGAGCGGGACGGATCCGCTGCATCGGTACGCCTGCGTCCCGGAAGCTCCTTAGTACGTATGCCTCCGCCAGTCCAATAAAGGCGAGTGCGGGAACGCCGCGCTCGAAAGAGACTGAGCTGACGAGGGTTCGTCCGTCCGCGGTGCGATCCCGAGCCCAGTGAGCGAGTGTCGACGCAGGGAGTCCCAAGTATTCGGACGCCTCCCGCAGCGTGAACAGGGCCCTGGACTGCCGCGGATCGTGTGGCTCCAGCGGAGGGATCCGGACACTTGTAGCTGGACTAATGACGATGGTGACCTCCTCAGAGCTCCCATTGTGCCCGGCAGGCTAGAGTGGTGGCATAGAACATATGTTCCCAGACTATAAGCCGCAGTCCGCAACGAGCGCGTGCCTTTGGGAACGGGCAGGCGTCTCCAGCATCCTCCGGCCAACGGGTGAAAACGATGAGGATCACCAGTTGGGGTGATGCAGACACGATCGTCGGCGATAGACCGGCGAGCGAGGTGGCGCACGCATGTGCTGGCAAGCTTCTGGGCGTAAACCTTGTGAGCAACCGGGAAGGCGTCCTGATCAGCTGAGCGCGTGGCGCAGCGCGTCGAAGAACCCAGGAAACGAGACCGACGCCGCCTCGGCGCCCGCGATATGGCAGTCACCCTCGCGTGCGAGGGCGGCGGCGACCGCCCATGCCATCGCAAGGCGGTGGTCGCCGTGCGAATCGAGGTGCGCGCCATGCAGCTGCGAGGGACCTGTGACGACGAGGCCGTCGCTCGTCTCTTCGCATGCGCCGCCCAGGGCGCGCAGGCCATGCGCCACCGCCGCAATGCGGTCGCTCTCCTTCGCGCGCAGCTCGGCCGCGTCGCGGATCTCGGTCTCCCCGTGCGCCTGCGTCGCGATCACCGCGAGCACGGGCAGCTCGTCGATGCAGCGCACGGTCAGCTCGCCCGCGATCACCGTCTCGTGCAGGTCGCGTCCGCGCACCGTCACCGCGCCGACGGGTTCGACGCCACCGGCGGGCTCCCCCTCCTCCACCTCGATCTCGGCGCCCATCGCTATGAGCACATCGAGGAACCCCGTGCGTCCCGGGTTGAGCCCGACACCGTTGCAGCGCATCCGCCATCCCTGCCGCGCCGACGCGAGCGCGAGAAAGAACGCCGCGGAGCTCACGTCGCCCGGGACGCGGAGCCCGAACGGCTGCGGGTCTCCCGGAGTGACTGTGACACGGCGCCCGTCGATGCCCACGTCGACACCGCACATGCGCAGAAGCCTTTCGGTATGGTCGCGGGTCGGTAGCGGCTCCTCGACGACCGTGTCGCCATCGGCGGCGAGACCCGCCAGCAGGATGGCCGACTTCACCTGCGCGCTCGCCACCTCGGGACGCCATTCCAGCGCGTGCAGCGGACGATGTCCCTGGATCTCCAGGGGGGCGGTGCCGCCGTGCGCCGTCGCCACCTCGGCGCCCATCGCCCGGAGCGGCTCGGCGACGCGGCGCATCGGCCGGCGGCGCAGCGACGCATCGCCGTCGAGCACCGCGTTGAGGTCATGCCCGGCAAGAACTCCGGCGAGCAGGCGCATGGTGCTGCCGGAGTTGCCGCAATCGAGCGGCCCGTCGGGCGTGCGCAGCGTTGCGCCCGCGCCCGAGCCGTCGAGATAGACACGGCCGCGGCCGAACGCGCGCACCCAGCCCCCGGCGTCACGGAGACAGCGCATCGTCGACTCCACGTCGTCCGCCGGCGAGCAGTTGCCGATGTAGCTGCGGCCGCGGGCGATGGCGCCGAGGATCAGCGCGCGATGGCTGATCGACTTGTCCCCGGGGACCTCGATCGTCGCGTCGAGGTGCTGGGCCGGGCCGATCCGCTCGATCACCCGTGCAGCATGGAGCGCAGAAATCGCGCCGCCGCGCCAGCCGCGTCCTGCTCGTCCCGCTCGATGGCGTCGATCAGCGCACTGCCCACCGCGGCCGCCTCGCAGTGCCCGCGCAGCTGCTCAAGATGCTCGTGCGTGCGCAACCCGAAGCCGAGGGCGCGCGGCAGCGGCGTGCAGGCGCGCACTCGGTCCAGCAGCTGCAGCGCCTCCGCAGCCAGCGCGGCACGGGCGCCGGTCACTCCGGTCACCGCGACGCAGTACACAAACCCCGACGCGTGCGCGGCGATGTGCGCGAGACGCGAGCCGGTGGTGGTCGGCGCGACCAGAGGAATGAAGGCGAGGCCGTGCGCGTGCGCCACGTCGCGCACGTCACCCGCCTCGTCGTCGGGGAGATCGGGCACGATGAGCCCGTCGGCGCCAGCCGCGCGCAGGTCGGCCATGAACGCCGCCGGACCGTACGCCAGGATCGGGTTGACGTAGGTCATCGGCGCCAGCGGGATGGTGACGCCCGCCTCCCGTGCCGCGCGGATCTGGCGGACAGCGATGTGCAGCGTCATGCCGTTGCGCAGGGCGCGAGTCCCGGAGCGCTGGATCGTCGGCCCGTCGGCGAGCGGGTCGCTGAACGGGATGCCGACCTCGGCGGCGAGGCAGCCGGTCTCCTGCGCCGCGATGAGCAGCGGGACAGTGGATTCGAGGGCCGGAAAGCCCGCCGTGAAATACGGAATCAGCCCCGGAAGCGCATCGGTCTCCCGCGCTGCGAACGCGTCCGCGAATCGCGTGCCGGGGGCGGCGACGCTCACCCGAGCGGGCTCTCTCGCACGGTGTCGATGTCCTTGTCGCCGCGGCCGCTGAGGCAGACGACCACGAGGTCGTCCGCGCTGCGCTGCTCCGCCAGGCGCGCCGCCACGTGCAGCGCGTGCGCCGACTCCAGCGCCGGGATGATCCCCTCGAGCCGCGTCAGGCGGTGAAACGCTGCCAGCGCATCGGTGTCGGTCGCCGATTCGTATCGCGCCCGTCCGCTGTCGCGCAGCATGCTGTGCTCCGGGCCGACACCCGGGTAGTCGAGCCCCGCGCTGATGGAGTGTGTGACCTCCACCTGCCCGTCGCCGTCCTGCATCAGGTAGCTGCGCGATCCGTGGAGCACGCCGGGCCTGCCGCGGGACAGCGGCGCGGCGTGCTCGCCGCTGTCCAGTCCGCGGCCGGCGGCCTCGACGCCCACGAGCTCGACATCCTCGTCCTCGACGAACGCCGTGAACATCCCGATCGCGTTGCTGCCGCCGCCGACGCACGCGACGACGCACGACGGCAGCCGCCCGAAGCGGCGCCGCGTCTCGGCGCGCGTCTCGTCTCCGATGACGCGCTGCAGGCGCCGCACCAGCGTGGGATACGGATGCGGCCCGACCGCGCTGCCGATGACGTAGTGCGTGTCCCGCACGTTGGTCACCCAGTCGCGGATCGCCTCGTTGGTGGCGTCCTTGAGTGTCGCGCTGCCGCTGTCGACCGGCACGACCTCGGCGCCGAGCAGCTCCATCTTGTAGACGTTGAGCGCCTGGCGGCGCATGTCCTCGCGGCCCATGTAGACGATGCATCGCAGGCCCAGACAGGCGCACGCGGTCGCGGTCGCCAGACCGTGCTGGCCCGCGCCGGTCTCCGCGATGATGCGCTGCTTGCCCATGCGCACCGCGAGCAGCACCTGCCCCAGCGCGTTGTTGAGCTTGTGCGCGCCGGTGTGCAGCAGGTCCTCGCGCTTCAGCCAGATCTGCGCGCCGCCGTTGACGGCGCTGAGCCGGCGCGCGTGGTGCATCGGCGTGGGCCGGCCGGCGTAGTCGTGCAGCCACGTGGCGAGCTCGGCCAGAAAGGCGGCGTCGCTCAGCGCCGCGTCCATCGACTGCTCGAGCTCTTCGAGCGCGGGCACGAGCGTCTCCGGCACGTAGGCGCCGCCGTACGAGCCGAAACGTCCGCGAGCCGCTGCGGTGCTCATGCGGCGACCGCCGTGGCGTCCGCCGCGCGCGCATTGCGCACGAACGCGGCGACGAGCTCGGCGTCCTTCACGCCGGGCGCGCTCTCGAGGCCGCTCGACGCGTCGACACCGCGCGGACGCACCGTGCGCACCGCCTCGGCGACGGTGTCAGGGCGCAGACCGCCGGCGAGGATCACCGGACGGTGCCGCGCCACCTCGGCGGCGATCTCCAGCGGCAGCGCGATCCCGGTGCCGCCCGGGAGTCTCCTCGGGGGCGCGTCGATGAGCGCGAGACAGTCCGGCCACCACTGCATCGTGTAGCCCGCGTTCGCGTCGAGCACGTTGATGCCGGGGATGACCGGAACGGAGCCGGCCAGTGCGAGTCTGCGGTCGAGTATGCCGTGCACCTGGACCCCGGCGAGACGGTAGCGATCCGCCGCGTCATCGACGTCACCCAGCGTCGGCTGCACGAACACGCCGACGACATCGGCGCGGTTCCCCACGGCCGAGCGCACGGCACGGGCGGCGGCATCGTCCGCGTAGCGCACGCTGGCCCGTTCGAACACGATGCCGATCCAATCGGCCCCCGCGGCGATGGCAACCTCGGCAATCGCCGGTGTGCGCACGCCGCAGACCTTGACGATCACGCGGCCGCCTCTCGTGCCGCGACGACCATCGCGGCGCACGCGGCAACGGGATCGGCGGCGCGCATCAGCACCTCACCGAGCAGGACGGCGTCCGCGCCCTCGAGCACCAGCCGCGCCGCGTCCGCAGGCTCGCGAATTCCCGACTCGCTGATGCAGACAATGGAATCCGGCACCAGCGAGCGCAACCGTCCGAACGTCGACAGGTCGGTGCGCAGCGTGCGCAGGTCACGGTTGTTGATGCCGATGCACTCGACGTCGCTGTCGAGCGCGCGCGCCAGCTCCGCCTCATCGTGCACCTCGACGATCGCGTGCCCGTGCGCGCGACGCACGGCGTCCAGGCACGCGTCGAGCAGCGCGCCGTCGAGCAGCGCCACGATCAGCAGCACCCAGTCGGCGCCGGCGACGCGCGCCTCGGCGATCTGCACCGGATCCACCACGAAGTCCTTGCGCAGCACCGGGATCTGCACCGCGCCGTGCACGGCGTCGAGGTCGTCCAGCGAACCGCCGAAATCAACGGCGTCGGTGAGCACCGAGATCGCCGCCGCTCCGGCGTGCGCATACCCGCGCGCCACCGCTGCGGGATCGAGCGCGCTGCGCAGCTCTCCCCCGCTGGGCGAGCGCCGCTTCATCTCCGCGATCACCGTGCCGCCCGTCAGAGCGGCGCGCAGGTCGCGAGCATGCGGCAGGGCCTCCGCCTTCGCCCACAGTCCCGCGGCGGCGCAGCGGAGCTCCTCCGCCTCTCGCGCCTTGCGAGCAGCGATCGGCGTCAGCGCACCGAGATCGACGTTCATACGGCTTCGGCCGCGACCGGGACACGGGCCTGCGCGAGGAAGGTGCGCAGGATGTCGTGACCGAGCGGTGTGCCGATCGACTCGGGGTGAAACTGCACGCCCTCCACGGGGTGGGAGCGGTGGCGTACGGCCATGACGAGCCCGTCGTCCGTCCACCCAGTGCACTCCAGTGCGGCCGGCATCGTCTCGCGCTCGATGATCAACGAGTGGTAGCGGGTCGCCTCGAACGGCTCTGCCAGCCCGCGCAGCACGCCCAGGTCGGCGTGATGGATCGTGCTCACCTTGCCGTGCATGACGCGTGGCGCGCGGATGACGGCACCGCCGTACGCGACACCGATCGCCTGATGCCCGAGGCACACGCCCAAAAGCGGGATCCGCGGTCCGAGCTCGCGCGCGACGTCGATGCAGATGCCCGCCTCCTCCGGCGTCTTCGGTCCCGGTGACATGAGGATCGCGGCGGGCTGCATCGCCGCGACCTCCTCGACGGAGCACTCGTCGTTGCGCACCACCCGTGTCGCTGCGCCGAGCTCGCCGAGATACTGCACCAGGTTGTACGTGAACGAGTCGTAGTTGTCGATGACCAGCACGAAACCGGCGGAAGCCGGTTTCGTGCTGCCCGCGGCATACGGCTCGGTGTTACTCATGGAGACTGTCAGTCGTCTTCATTGAATGTGATGGGGGTGTGCGGGGGCTTGCCCCAGCAAACTCACCGGCTGTTCACCTCCTCGATCGCGTGCAGCATCGCCGACACCTTGTTGTCGATTTCCAGCGCCTCCTCATGCGGCGTGGAGTCGGCGACGATGCCGGCCGCCGCCTGCGCGTACGCGATCCCGTCGCGCACCACGATGGTGCGCAGCGCGATGGCGGTGTCGAGGTTGCCGCCGTAGCCGAGGTAGCCGGCCGCGCCGGCGTAGGCGCCGCGGATCTCGGGCTCCAGCTCGGCGATTATCTCCATGGCCCGTATCTTCGGCGCTCCGGTCACCGTCCCGGCGGGGAAGCAGACGCGGAGCGCGTCGACCGAGGTCAGCCCGGCGCTCAGCGTGCCCTCGACGCTCGACACGAGGTGCATCACGTGCGAGTAGCGCTCCACGTCCATCAGCTGGGTGACGCGGACACTGCCGATCTCGCAACAGCGGCCCACGTCGTTGCGCCCGAGGTCGACGAGCATCAGGTGCTCCGCCGCCTCCTTCTCGCTGCCGCGCAGCTCCTCCTCCAGCCGGCGGTCGTCCTCTGGGGTGCGGCCGCGGCGGCGCGTGCCGGCGATCGGGTGATACCGGACCTCGCGGCCGGTCACGCGCACCAGCATCTCCGGCGAGGCGCCGATGAGCGTGCAGTGCGGGGTGGCCAGATAGAACATGTAGGGACTCGGGTTGATGGCGCGCAACGCGCGGTACAGCTCGAAAGGATGCCCGGCGAGCGGCACGGCGAAGCGGCGCGAGATCTGCACCTGGAAGATGTCGCCGGCGAGGATGTACTCGTGACAGCGAGCCACGGCGTCGTGAAACGCGGCGCGCGACAGGCTGCTGCGACCCTCGTACGTGTGCGCGCTGGTGCTGATGTCACCGTGCTCGCGCGGGTCGACGAATTGCGCCACGGCGAGCCGCGCATCCAGGTCGTCGAGGCGCGCCGCCGCCGCGGCGTACGCATCCTCGAGGCGGAGTTGCTCGACCTCCTCGCGATGGATGTTGGTGATTGTCAGCACCCGCTGCTCCGCGTGGTCGAAGACGACCACCGTGTCGTGCACCGCGAACCACGCGTCGGGCAGGCGCAGCGGGTCGACCTCGGAGCGCGGCAGCCGCTCATACCGCCCCGCCGCCTCATAGCTGAGAAAGCCGACGGCGCCGCCGGTGAACGGCGCATCCAGGCCCGCCACCGCAGCGCTGCCCGCAGCGTGGACACGCTGCTCGAGCACCGCCAGCGGATCCGGCGCGCCCGCCTCGGCCTCGATGGTGGCGACGGGCGCGTTGCCCAGCAGCGACCATCGCGCGATCCGCTCGGGGCCCTCGACGGACTCGAGGAGGAACGACCCGGGTCCGAGCCCCAGAGCGAGCATCGCCGAAACCGGCGTCAGCCGCCCGGCGGGACGCTCTCGAAAGACGGGCACCGTCCCCGCGTCAGCGAGGAGTCGCTCGACCTCGGCGAGACGCGGCTGCGTCTCGCTCATCGCGCGCCTTCCATCGTGGCCGCAGCATAGAGTGCCCCTGCGCTCCTATCCCGCCACCGCGGCGCCGAGGAACGACGCGATGCGATCGGCGCCGGTCATCAGGTTGTCGATGGAGTTGGCGTAGCTGAGGCGCAGGTGGCCCTCACCTCCGGGGCCGAACGACGTGCCCGGCAGCGCCGCTACACCCATCTCGTGCAGCAGTGCATGGGCCAGCTCGCGGTCGTTCCACCCGGTGGCGCTGATGTCGGGAAAGACGTAGAAGGCGCCGTGCGGCGAGTGACACGTGATGCCGGGAATGCCGTTCAGCGCGGCCACCAGCGCGTCGCGCCGCTCGCGGAAGTCGATGACCATGCGATCCACGGCCTGGTCGGACTCCGGCGAGTCGAAGGCCTCGACGGCCGCCCATTGCGCGAACGCCGCCGCGCACGAGGAGCTGTTGATCATCAGCGTGTCCATGCGGCGGGCGATCTCCACCGGCATCGTGCCGAAGCCGAGACGCCACCCGCACATCGCCCACGCCTTGCTGAGTCCGTCCATGAGGATCGTGCGCTCGGCCATGCCGTCGATGCCGAACAGCGAGACGTGCTCGCCCTCGTACACCAGGCGGCGGTAGATCTCGTCGCTGAGCACGATGAGGTCGTGCTCCTGCGCGAGCAGGGCTATCGCCTCCGTGTCCTCGCGCAGCAGCATGCCGCCCGTCGGGTTCTGCGGCGAGTTGACGATGAGCATCCGCGTCCGCGCTGTGATCAAGGCGCGCAGCTCCTCGGGGTCGGGGCGGAAGCCGTTCGCCTGGCGTACCGGCCACGACACCGGAGTCGCCTCGACGAAGTCGACCAGCGAGCGGTAGATCGGGTATCCCGGGTCCGGGATGATCACCTCGTCGCCGGGGTTGACCAGTGAGAGCAGGGCGAACAGCAGGATGTTCTTGCTGCCCGGCGTGATGACGATGTTCTGCGCGGCGGTGGGCACGCCCGTCTCGCGCGTGACGTATGCGGCGGTGGCCTCGCGCACCTCGAGGATGCCGCTCGCCGGCGTGTAATGCGTGGCACCGCCGCGCATCGCGCGGATCGCGGCGTCGATGATGTTGTCAGGAGTGGCGAAATCAGGCTCACCGATCTCGAGGTGAATCACCTCGTGGCCCTGCGCCTCGAGCACCCGCGCCTGCGCGAGCACCTCGAACGCGGTCTCGGTGCCGAGCCGGCTCATGCGGTCCGCGATGTGGATCGTCACGACGTCACCTGCATCGGCGGCAGCTCGCCGTGCACGGGGAGGTACTCGACGTCCACCGCGTCAACGCGCGCGTGCGACGGACCCTGACCCAGCATGTGCAACACGCGCTGGACCTCGTCAGGCGGGCCCTCGACAACCGCCTCGACGGTGCCGTCACGGAGGTTGCGCACCGTGCCGCGAAGACCGTGCGCATGGCGTTCGACGAACGCTCGAAACCCGACCATCTGCACGCGCCCACGCACGACGGCACGCGCTCGCACGAGCCCTGTCTCCATGGCTGAAGTATAGGTGTGCCCTTGGTGGCTCCCCCTCACCGGCGGTGACTGCACGCGAACCTGTGTATGGACTAGGCGGCAGCAGGGGTCTGCGTGCCCTCGAGCCGGCGAATGGCACGAAGCAGATCGCGCATGCTCTCGAGCTTTTCACCCGTCAGCTCGCCCATCAGCGCGAGCACGCGCCGCTGCACCGGCTTCTCATGGTCGCGACCCGGCAGATACCAGCTGAGCATGCGGCTGATGTACTCGGCGTCCTCGAGCTGCCCCACCACCGACGGCGTGGTGAGCGTTGTCGGATGCTTGGGTGCCTCGTTGGTGCTGCGCAGCATCCACAGCGACATCTTCAGCATGTCGATCACAGTCTCCGGCTTGTTCTGCGCCGCCTTGCGCATGTACTTGGCGTAACACGCCGCGTGGCGCAGCTCGTCGGCGGCGAGGATCTTGAAGATCTTGCCGATCACCGGCTCGGGTGCGTTGTCGCTGAACGCGGTGTACCAGTGCGCCAGGCGCTGCTCACCGCAGAAATGCATCGTCAGCGTCTCGATCGCGGGGCCGGGCGCGAATGTCAACCGAAGCTTCGGCAGCTCCTGCTCCTCAAATGTCTCACCCAGGCGCTCGAGGTACATGCGCAGCGTGAGGTGGTGCTTCATCTCCTCGTAGAACCACACCGAGATGAAGCTGCAGAAATCGATGTCCGCGTAGAAGTCGCGGATGAACATCTCGGTTGCGTAGAGCGCGCTCAGCTCGGTGAGGCACACGTGGCGGAGGTCGGAGCGCCACTGCTCCGACACAAGCGACGGATCGATTGCGTCGAACGGGATGTCTTCGCTCAGCTGCCAGCGGGCGCGCTCGAGCCGGATGAACAGATCGTCATATAGCACGAACCTAATGATGCTTGTACAGTACGTCCCAAGGCTACGGCCCAGAATGCCTGACCCCAGGGGAATTTTTGTACATGGCAGCGACATCGGCCAAAGTGTCCAAACAGCCGAGCTTCGCCTTGTCCGTCAAGGCCACGCTCCCCCCCGAGATCACCGGGCGCCTGCTTGCAGAGGTGGACGGCATCGCCGGCCGCATGACCCGTCACATCGCCGACGGTCTCACGTTGAGCGATCCGCGCTTCCGTCAGCTCAGCTACCTGCGCCTGGTCACCCGGGCCTGCCGCGACGCGGTGCGGACCCTGGTCCGCCTCCTCCACGACGGGCGCGGCCTGCGCCAGGGTGACCTCGACCGGCTGGGGTCGATGGGGGCGCAGCAGGCCGAGCTCGGCGTTCCCCTGGAGCTCGTCTTCAGCGCCTACCGCGTGGCGGCCAAGTCGCTGTGGCAGGAGGTCATCGGCGAATCCGCGCTGCGCGACGAGATCCCGGCGGGCACGGTGATCACCGTCACCGGCCGCGTGCTGGAGTACTTCGACGAGATCAGCGCGGCGGTCGGCCAGGCGTACCTGGAGACCCGCGAGCGGCTCATGCGCCAGCGGGACCGCGACCGCGACCGCATCATGCAGCGCCTCCTCGCCGGCGACGTGTCCGACGAGCTGCGCCGCCTGGCTGCCGCGGCCGACATCCAGCTGAGCCCGCCCTACCGTGTGGTGGCGATCGCCGTCGACGCCGACGGCGCCGAGCGGCAGATGGACGCCGTCTGGCGGGACGCTGGGGCCCACCTCGTCGAGGACGAGCCGGGTGTCGTCGTGGCCCTGGTTCCGGCGGGCAGCGACCTGGAGCCGATGTGCGCCGGCGTCCCCGACGCGGTGTTCGGCGTCGGCCCCGTGGCCGCGTCCCTGGACGAGGTGGCGCCCGCCGCCGCCCAGGCCCGGCGGGCGCTCGAGGTCGGCCGCCGCCTCGACCCCGACCGGCGGGTGCACAGCGATGCCGAGGTGGGGGTCTTTGCGACGCTGAGCGCCGAGCCCGACGCGGTGCAGCGCTTCATCGACCGGGTGCTGGGGCCGCTGGACGGGCAGCGCCCGGCGAGGGCCGCCGAGATGCTGGCGACCCTCGAGGCGCTGATCGATTCGCGAAATGTCGGTGAGGCGGCGCAGCTCCTCGGAGTGCACCGCCACACCGTCGTCTACCGGATGGCCCGGCTCAAGCAGCTGGGCATCGACGTCGATGACCCCGGGCAGCGCAACCGCATCTGGCTGGCGATGCGCTGCCGCCGGCTGCTGCAGACCTGAGCCACCGAGACGCCGCGCGAGCAGGCACAAGCCGACATATCACCCCACAACCAGGTGAACCGGTGCTCCCGGATAGCCGGCACTGAGCGTCACCGTGTCCGTGCCAGTTGCGTTGGTCAGTCCGTAGCGCAAGGACCAATACCAGTTGTTCGGATTGTTTCCAGGGTTGTAGTTCGCCGGCACGACGATGTACCAGCGGACCCACGTGCCGTTCCACGTTCTCTGATCGGGGTTGTTCGGCACGTCGTGTGTCGCGCTGCACAGCGCCTGAACTGTGGCTGGGTTGCCCGGCAGGGAGCCCTGGTCGCAGTCGCCGCTGGTGATCCGGTTCTCGAGCAGGCTCTTCGACGGACCCGTCCAGACAGCGCCCGGGGTCGGGCTGCCGCCGGTCCATCTCGTGCTGGAGGCGAGCGTCGCCACATTGCCGTTGTTGTCCACGATGCTCATCAAGTTGGAGCAATTGGGGCTGCCCTGTGGTGACGAGCCATTCGTGCAGCTGACGTCGCCGGGGTCGTAGATATCCACCTCGATCGTCTGGCCGGCGTACTCGGGCGGCACCGACATCAGGCTGACGTCCATGTTCACCGGGGTGTTCAATTGGCTGGCGACCAGCGGGGTGTAGATGGCCATGTCGTCGATCGCACCGATGGAGCAGCCCGTGCACAAGCTGCCGTTGGCGCCGACGACCCCTACGGCTAGACCCTTGTGGGCCTTTGATTGCGTGTTGCCGCCGTTCTGGGGGTCGCCGCCGTCCCACGCGAGTGTGTCGATCCGCAGCCGGAAATACGTCCCGTACGCGGAGGTCGCGGAGGGGAGAGCGCAGCTGCCTCCATTGCCCGAGCCCGCGGCCTGCTGCACCAATGTGGATGTCTCGGTACTCGCCGGCGACGACGTGGTCGGGAAGCCGCAGACGGGCTGCCACTGCTGGAACAGAGCAGGCAGCCCGCCGCTGTGGGTGCTGTTGTTGCTCACCTCGCTCCACTTGGGTGGGCTCGCGTTCCAGTTCACGGCGTCGATCGGCTTCACGAGCATCTGGCTGATCGGAGCGTCCGAGCGGTGGTCGAAGAGATTGGGCACCGTCAGGAGCGTGTACGACATCGTCGAGTAATACACCTTGTTCGCCGCGGCGCTGTCGTTGCCGTTCCCATCCACGAATGCCGGCATGCTGTCGCACTCATGGAAGTTGTAGTTGTGATTCGGGGCAGCCGGGCTCTGTTTGGCGCCGAGACAAGGGTCGGTGCCCGGACCGCCACCGTGCGAGTCCGGCGCGAAGATGGGATTGAAAACCTCGACCGTTCCCTGCTGTCCCGCTGGGATGTAGACGAGGTAGTTGTATCCACCGGTGTTCGGCAGCGACGAGCTGATCGGCCAGGCACCGGGCGACGAGCCGCCCTGATCGGTGCCGAGGACCGTGCTGATCGCGTGGTCATCGGGGGTGTACCCGTTGAACTGCGCCCAGCAGTTGCTGCTCCCGTCGGCGGCGTAGGGATGCCCCGATCCAGAACAGGTGCCCTCGGAGCTGGGGGAATCGGTGAGCACAGGCGTGTACGCGTCACCCTCGCTGCGCTGCGTGCCGTACCCCTCAGTGCGGATGAAGTACTTGTTGGTGGCGCCCCCCAGGGCGGTCGAATCGTTGTTGAGGTCTCCGCCGGACTGGCCGCCCGGGCTGCCCATGAGGATGGGACGAAGATACTCGGCGATCGCGGTGCGACACTCGGTGTGCGTGCCGATTCCAATGAGCCGTAGAAACGTCGACTGCACCGGCTCGCAGATCTTCGCCGCGAGCAGGTTGTCGGCTGCCGGGTTGGCGCTCGTGCCGCACGGCGCGAGCGTGCTGTGACCGCTGTCCACCTGGCATGCGGTGACGGTTACACCGGCTGAGCCGTTGGTGAATCCGTTCTTCACGGCGATCGCCTGCACCTCGTTGTTGGCCGTGCCGCTCGACCATCCGTCGGGCATGTAGGGCACACCTGCCAGGGCCGATGCGGCCGCGCCCCGGTCCAGCCCCGCTGAGGAGAAATAGGAGATGCCCGCGTCCAGCGCCAGCCCGACCAGGGCGAAGAGCACCAACGACATGATCGCGAAGATCGACAGCACCTGTCCGCGCTGTGCTCGGGCTGATCGTCTCATCATGGCTGCGTTCCTCATGAGAAGCTCGGGGACACCGCCACGACCGTGTAGACACCTGCCGTCACATTCAGCTGAAAGAAGGGGGTCGGTGACCGGTATTGGTACTGAACGAGGATGCCCACCTGAGCTTCATTGGGATGCCGGGTGGGGCGCAGGTCGAGCGTGTATTGCTTCACCGGAGTTGGGCTCAACGACACCGTGCAATTGGGCACCGACGTGAACGTGTAGATGTCGTGCAGATCCGAGGCGCTGTACGATCCGTTCGAGTTCGTCTGCGGCCCGTAGATGATCACGTCGTTGATGGTCACGAGGTTCGGCATGCCATTCATGATCCGGCACACCTCGCTGACGACCTGACTGTCAACGGGCCACGGATCGGTCGAGCCGCCGAGGTTCAGGGAGGAGCCGTTGCCGAGCTCCGCGGCAAAGCGGCCTCCCGAGCGCACCGCCGTGGTCGCTGTGTTCTGATCGTCGCTGAGACCACCCACGGCCGAGACGCCCGACAGGAGCAGCACGAGGACGACGAACACCACGGCCGTCTCGATCACCGCCTGGCCCCGCTGTGAGATGTGCCGTCGTCGCATGGAGATCATGGGCTGCGCGGCTCCACACGAAAGTACCGCGTCTGCGTGAACGACTGTCGTGGCCACTTGATGCCGAGGTAATCGAAGTGATACTTCAGCGTCACCCCCATCGTGGTGATCGATGCCAGGCGGTTGCTCCGAGCGCTTGCCGGCCAGGGACAGGTGTTGAGACAGGTGCCGCTGGCGCTGTACTGGTTGACGCAGGCGACGCCACCGGTGCAGCCGTTGGTGTCGACGATGATGGTCCCGTCCGGTTGGAGCGTGGGGGTGGTGCAGACACTGGGATTGCTCGGGCTCTGCTGATCACACACGTAGGTCTTGTAGACGTCGATCTCGTCCAGTGTCCCGATCCCCGTCGTGCCGATGCCCGCGGAGACGATCGACTGGACCGAGTCGGTATCCGCGCTCGGAGTCGTTCCCTCGTCTGCGAGCGTGATCATGCCCATCTGCGCGGACTGGCTCGCCGCATTGTTCACGAACATCATCAGACCAAAGTCGATCGCGGCGAACACGAGGAAGAAAAAGAGCCCGCCGACGATGGCGAACTCCGTGAGGCTCTGGCCGCGGCACACGCGCCGGCAGCGGCGGGCAGGCATTTGACCATTGTCGCGGCGGCTTGTGGCGGGCCCGTGACGTCTTGGCGACAGCCGACTCCAGCACGCGGCGCGGTAGTAGCGACGCCCACCCCGCAGGGTGGCGCGGCGCATGGGCGAGGCGCCGCGCCATGAAACTCTACCGGTTGGATGACCACACCAGCCGCCGGCTCGGCGGCCGGCGGCCGGCGCGGCGGGCTCAGGCTCTACGGCGGCCGCCCTGACCCGCGGTCACAGCCCTCGAACACCGGTGTCGGTTTGGCAACCCGGAGCCGCTGGTACACTAGAGGCACCGCGCATGTAGACGCGACACACAAGGTGGCGGCCAAAACACAGGCCGTCTTCCGGCATCAAGGAGCATATCCCCATGACACCAGTCGAGATGGCGACCCGACCCGAATCGACCTGTACCTGTGGGTGCTGCGGCGGCGAGGAGTCGAAGCCGACCGCGACGATGGTGGCCATGGCCGAGCCGCAGCCTGCGCCCCAGCCCGAGCCGCGCACCGGTGGATGCACCTGCGCCGAGGGATCGGCCGGATGCGCCTGCAGCGGCGGCGCCGACTGCACCTGCGGCAGCGAAGAGGTCGCTTAGTGGCGGCGCTGGCTTCCTGAGGGAGTCGTCGAGCCCTGCTCGGCCTGGCGGGCGAGCATGAACAGCAGGTCGCTGCAGCGGTTGAGGTAGCGGAGCACCTCGCGGTTCTCCAGCTCGCCGGCGCGCTGCAACGAGACGGCGCGGCGCTCGGCACGGCGCACGAAGGTGCGCGCGAGGTCCAGCGCCGCTCCCGGCGGTGAGCCGCCGGGGATCACGAAGCCCTCGGGCAGCGGGACCTGGGCCTCGAGCTCGATCACCCACGTGTGCAGCGCCTCGACCATCTGCGGCGTCACCACGTTGAAGTGCTTCTCGAGCTCCACGCGGTGGCCGGGGCCGGTCGCGAGCTCGGCGCCGACGACGAAGAGCTCGCGCTGCAGCTCGAGCACGCGCTGCGCCCACGCAGCGTCGGGCGCCAGCGACCGCGCCAGGCCCAGCGCCGAGATCGCCTCGTCGAGCGAGCCGTACGCCTCGGTGTGCAGGTCGTCCTTGCTGACGCGACCGCCGTACAGCAGCCCCGTCTCCCCCGCGTCACCCGTCTTGGTGACGATGCTCACTCGCGGTCCTCGACGACGTCCTCGACCAGGTCCGCATCCCCCTCGATGCGGCCGCGCTTCCACTCCTCCACCCACTTCGCGGCCGCGATCGTCGCAGTCGTCGCGTCGCCCACCGCGGTGCTGATCTGCCGCGTCAGCTGGCTGCGCACGTCACCCGCGGCGAAGATGCCGGGGACGCTGGTCATCATCGTCATGGGGTGGGTGAGGTAGTAGCCCGCCTCGTCGTGGTCGATGTGCACGTCGACGAGCCCGGTGTTGGGCAGGAAGCCGACGAAGATGAAGACACCACCGACATCAACTGTGCCCTTCTCGCCGGTCTGCACGTTGCGCACGCTCACGCTCTTGACGAGGTCGTCGCCGTCGATGGAGTCGACGACGTTGTCGAGGAGGAACTCGATCTTCGGGTTGTGGCGCGCCTCGTCGACCAGCAGCCCCTGGGCGCGGAAGTGCTCGCGGCGGTGGATGATCGTCACCTTGCTCGCGTAGCGCGTGAGGAAGATTCCCTCCTCGACGGCGGCGTCGCCGCCGCCGACGACCGCGAGCTCCGCGTCGCGGAAGAAGGCGCCGTCGCACACCGCGCAGTACGACACGCCGCGGCCGGCGAGCTCGACCTCGCCGGGCACCTCGAGCTTGCGCGGGTTGCCGCCGGCGGTGAGGATCACCGCGGGCGCCACGATGTCGCCGACGGAGGTGCGCACCGTCTTGAGCCCGTCGTCGTGCACGAGGATTTGCTCGACCTCCGCGGACACCAGCTCGGTGCCGAACCCGGTGGCCTGGTCCATCATCACCTGCGCGAGGTCGACGCCCAATATCGACTTGACGCCCGGGTAGTCCTCGATCAGCTCGGTGTTGAGCAGCTGGCCGCCCGGAGCCTTCGACTCCAGCAGGACAGCGTGCTCCATGTTGCGGCCGGCGTACAGCGCGGCGGTGAGGCCCGCCGGGCCCGCACCCACGATCACGATGTCGAAGCGTCTTGCGTCTGCCATGCGATGTCCTTCTCCTGAATCTATACCCAAGTGTCAGCCGCTCAGCCGCCCGCCGCGTACTGCCTCAGCTCGGCGAGGACCCGCGTTATGGGAATCGCAAACGATTCCGGCAGGTCCGGGCTGGCAAGGGTGAGTATCCCCACAACCTGACCCGCTGCGTCGAGCACGGGGCCACCGCTGTTCCCCTGGTAGACCCGCGCACCGGTGAGCGTGAGCATGTCGTGATAGACGCTCGGCATGCCCGCGCCCGCCGGCACCTCGCCGGGCTGGAGTGGCACGTCCTGCCCCCGCTTCGAGAGCGAGGCGACCGTGAGGTCGTCGTGGCCGGTCGCCCGGCTCGAGGCGCAGTCGACGACCGGGTCGGGCAGCTCGGGAAGCGCCGCCGTTCGCAGCGGCAGCGCCGGTGCGTCGAACCCCCCGGCCACCCGCAGCTCGGCGATGTCGTTCGCGGCGTCGGACCCGAGCACGGTCGCCACCATCGTGTGGGCCGAGCGGTCGGTGACGCGCACCGTCAGCGACCCGGCCACCACGTGCGCGTTGGTGACGAAGTCGCCCTTGTCGTCGAAGAGCCACGCTGTGCCGAGGGCCTCCTGGTTGATGCGGTCGCTCTCGACCGTCACCACCCGGTTGAGGGCCAGACGGCCCACGTCCGCCAACGAGACCGGCGAGGGGCTCGGAGCCGGGGCAGCCGGTGGGGTGGCCGGCTGCACGCTGCGGGCGTCGATCGAGGCGAAATGTGACGCGACCGGAAACGCGATCGTCGCCGTCGCCGCGACGACCGCCACAGCGACGAGCGAGCGGGTCAGCGCGGTGCGACGGAACGGTGAGACGTCAGGCAGCATCGCGGCATTCT
>JAFALX010000167.1 GCA_019234035.1 Candidatus Dormiibacterota bacterium
GAAATCGTGCACGTACGCTAGATGGATGACGCCGTCGGACCTCTCGGCTCCCGTGCGGAGGCCGTCCAGGTCCTCCAGGTCTCCGCGATGCACAGTGGCGCCTGCGGCATGCAGCGCCGCCGCCGACCGGTCTGAGCGCGCCAGGCCGATCACGTGGTGGCCCGCGGCCAGCAGATCGGCCACGACTGCCGAGCCGATCCATCCCGATGCTCCGGTGACGAAAACCTTCATCTCGCGCCTCCAGTGTGTTGATGTCAGTGACTGACATGACCATAGCACATGATGTCAGAGACTGTCATCACTGGGTATCCTTCCGGCATGGGCCGATGGGAGCCGGACGCAGCCAGCCGCCTGCTCGAGGCGGCGATGGAGCTCTACGAGAAGCAGGGGTTCGACAGCACGACGGTGGCCGAGATAGCCGCGCGCGCCGGCCTCACGGAACGCACCTTCTTCCGCTACTTCAGCGACAAGCGCGAGGTGCTGTTCGGAGGATCGTCCGGGCTCACGACGCTCCTTGCGGCCGAGGTGGCCACCGCGCCGGCCGAGGCTTCACCGCTCGAAGCGACCGCCGCGGCACTGAAATCGCTTGGCATGCTCATCGAGGGGCAGCGAGGGCGCGACTTCGTGCGCCGGCGCAGTCGCATCCTCGCGCAGAACCCGGAGCTGCAGGAGCGCGAGCTGATCAAGCTCGCGTCGTGGACCGACGCGCTCGCGCTCGCACTCCGCGCGCGGGGAGCGGACGAGCAACGGGCCAGTCTCGCTGCGGCTGCCGGTGTCGCCGCATTCCGCGTCGCGTTCGCTCGCTGGGTGTCGTCCGACGACCCCCAGTCGTTGCCGGAGTTGATTCGCGAGTCGTTTCATGGATTGCGCGAGCTGACCGGCGCCTGACGCGAGCGCGCGGCTCCGCGGAGCTGCGCCCGGCTCAGGCGATCGCGGCGTCGGTCAGCGCATCGATCCCGGCGAGACGCTGCGCCAGTTCGTCGCTGAGATGGTGTCGCGCGGCAAGCTCGCTCGTGGACGTGTAGCTCACCTTCGTCTGGCCGTCGTCGTCCCAGACCAGTGCTTTCAGCGGCAGATCGAGCGCCGCAAGCGGCGCCGCAGCCATCACCGATGTGCCGGACTGCGGGCTGCCGAAGATCAGCAGCTTGGTGTCGCGCAGCTCCAGGCCGGCCTTGGCTGCCTCACCGCTGTGGTCGACGATGGCGAAGACCTTCAGGCCCTTCGCCGTCACGATGTCGGTGAGCCGCGCGAGCGTCTCGGCCACCGACCGCGAGCTCAGCTTGGTTGTCACCGGCGGCACGGCTCAGCCCGCGCGCTCCGTCCCGGCACGCGCGGCCAGCGCGCCTTCGATCCAGCGATCCAGCTGCGCGCCGCCGATCGCGCCCACCTGGCGCGCGATCGTCGCGCCGTGGTCGAGCACGAGGAGCGTCGGGATGCTGCGCGCCTGAAAGCGCGAACCGATGCCCGGCGCCCGGTCGACGTCGACCTTGACCACCTTGAGGCGGCCGGCGAACGTCTCGGCAGCCCGCGCGACGTGCGGCGCGATCGCATGGCACGGCGGGCACCACGTCGCCCACAGATCGACGAGCACCGGGAGGTCGGACGCGTCGGCGACGCGCTGGAAGTCGGCGTCGGTCGCGTGCACGAGCCAGGGAAGCGGCTCGTGGCAGGCCCCGCACGACGGCGCCCCGGCGGCTGCAGCGGGGACACGGTTCCCGCGGCCGCAGTGGGGACACCTGATGACGTCGGGCTGCGGCGCGTCGGTCTCCATGAACGAGATGAGAGTGCCACGGCCGGCGTCGGGCGAAACGGGTTGGGGGCCGGTCGTTCGTCCGATACGAACGAATCGATGCGATCAAGTGCCTTGATCTTTGAGACCGTCGGCTCGCAAGCTGCGCCGCCCGTGCTGTCCGAGAAGGGTCACCCGTCATGTCGCGCCTGCGAACCGCGGCGCTTGCCCTGTGCGCGGTCTGCGTCGCCGGCTGCGGTGCCGCCGTCAGCGCCGGGACGGCGAGCCCGTCGGCGGCGCCGGCCACGGTTCGCGTCGGCTACCTGACCAACCTGACGCACGCGCCCGCGCTCATCGGCATCTCCAAGGGGTTCTTCCAGCAGCACCTGCCTGCCGGAACCACGCTGCAGACGACCTCGTTCAGCGCGGGTCCCGCCGAGAACGAGGCGCTGGTCGGGGGTTCGCTCGATGCGGCCTTTGTCGGCCCCAATCCGGCGATCAACGCATTCCAGAAGACGAGCGGCGGCATCCGGGTTGTCGCCGGCGTCGCCTCCGGTGGCGCCGGGCTCGTGGTCAACGCGGCGCTTGCGGGCGGCAACTTCCCCGCCGACCTCAGGGGGCAGACGCTGGCCTCGCCGCAGCTGGGCAACACGCAGGACGTCGCGCTGCGGAGCTGGCTGTCGCAGCACGGGCTCACCACCACCGTCAACGGTGGCGGTGACGTGAGCATCGACGTCACCTCCGGCAACGCCATCGATCTGCAGCGATTCGAAGCGGGACAGATCGCAGGCGGCTGGGAGCCGGAGCCGTACGAGTCGTCCTACGTGGTCGCCGGCCATGGCACGCTCGTTGTCGACGAGGCGTCACTGTGGCCCGGCGGCAGGTTCCCGACCACCGAGCTCGTGGTCACGACGACGTTCCTCACGCAGCACCCCGACATCGTGAAGGACCTCATCCGCGGTCTCCTTCAGTCGCTGACCTGGATCCAGCAGAACTCCGCGACCGCGGCGGATGCGGCGTCGGTGGCGCTCGCCGCCGTCACGGGCTCGAAGCCGCTTGCGCCCGCGGTGCAACAGCTCGCATGGTCACACCTGTCCTTCACGTTCGATCCCCTCGCCTCCGCGCTGCAGACCGATGCGAATCACGCACTCCACGACGGGCTCATCACGAGCGGGAGCATCAAGCACATCGTCGACGTCAGCGAGCTGAACAGCGTTCTGGCGTCGCAGGGAACCGCCCCCGTGGGCGCCGGAGGGCTCGGCTCATGAGCGCACTTGCGCTGCAGACGCCACCGCGGACCGGCGCCGACGCCGCATACGTTCGTGTCAATGGTGTCACGAAGGTTTTCGGCACCCGCAAGCGCTCGGTCACAGCCCTCGCCGACGTGAACCTGCGCGTGCGACGCGGCGAGTTCGTGTGCGTTCTCGGTGCGTCCGGTTGCGGCAAGTCCACCCTCCTGTCCCTGATTGCTGGGCTGGATGCACCGACGGCCGGGTCGGTTGAGCGGCCCGCCGGACACCCAGCGCTGATGTTTCAGGAGTCGGCACTGCTGCCGTGGCTGACGGTGCGCCGCAACGTCGAGCTGCCGCTGCGGCTGCGACGGGCGCCGTCCGCAGAGCGCCGGCGCACCGCCGACCACCTGCTCGAGATGGTCGGCCTGCTGGACTTCGCGGACGCGCGGCCGCACGAGCTCTCCGGAGGCATGCGCCAGCGCGCGGCGCTCGCGCGCGCGCTGGCACAGGATTCTGAGCTGCTGCTCATGGATGAGCCGTTCGCCGCGCTGGATGCCATCACGCGCGATCAGTTGCACGCGGACCTGTCACGCATCTGGGAGGAGACCGAGGCGACCGTCGTCTTCGTGACGCACAACGTGCGTGAGGCAGTGCGGCTCGGCGACCGGGTGGTGCTCATGACCACGCGCCCGGGCCGCGTCGGCCGCCAGTGGCGCATCGATATCCCCAGGCCACGCGAGCTCGACGACCCCGCGGTCGCGTCGCTGGCGCACGAAATCACGACGGAGCTGCGCCGTGATCTCAACGGCGACCGCGACCGGTAACAGCCGCGCGCTGCGCGCGCTGCTGCCGCGAGTCCTCGGAGTCGCGATTCTGCTCGGGCTCTGGCAGCTGCTTGCCGTTGCGGGCGTGTCGTCGCCGGCGGGGGCGCGGTTGCCCGGCCCCGGAGATGCGCTCGCGGAGATCGTCACGCTCACGCGTCAGGGTGTGCTGCTGCCGGCGCTGCTGCGCACGCTGAGCCGCGCCGCGATCGGCTACGTGCTGGCGCTCGCCGTGGGAACCGCAGTCGGTCTTGCCGCCGCGCGCATTCCACTGCTGCGCGCCGCGGTGGGCTCGCTGCTCGCCGGGCTGCAGAGCCTGCCGTCGGTCGTGTGGGCCCCGATCGCAACGATCTTCTTCGTCGCCGGCGGACACGACGAGAACGCGATGTACTTCGTGGTGATCATGGGGGCGTTCCCGTCGATTGCCATGGGCGTGCTGTCCGCGTACGACCACATCCCGCCGCTGACATTCCGGCTGGCGCGCTCGCTTGGCGCGCGCGGCCCGCAGCTGTACCGGCACTTCGTCATCTCGGCGGCGCTGCCGGGATACGTCGCCGGGATGCGCCAGGCGTGGGCCTTCTCCTGGCGTTCGCTGATGGCGGCCGAATTGATCATCGGTTCACTGGCGGCGAGCGGCATAGGCCAGCTGCTCGACAACGGGCGCTCCAATCTCGACCTGCCGGAGATGTTCGCCGCCGTGCTCGTCATCCTGGTCGTGGGCGTCGCCGTCGATGACCTGCTCTTCACGCCGCTGGAGCGCGGCCTGCTCCGCCGTCGCGGTCTGCTGCCCGCCGCATAGCGGCACTCGCAACCCTCAGCCGCGGCGTGGCGCGCGCCGGGCAGGCGACGCGGGCGACAGTCGCGTCGCCGCGACGCCTTCGAGGTGACTCCAGAACGCCTCGGCCGCCGGCGTGTGCAGATCGCGCCGCCGCGCGGCGGTGAACGGCTGCTGCACCGGCCTGCCGCTGCGCGGCACCACGACGAGGCGCCCGTCACCGATCTCCGATGCCACGACCGCGCGTGGCATCACGGCGAATCCGAGCCCGGCGAGTAGCGCGGCGTGCAGCGCGCCCTCCTCCAGCACGACCTCGTTGAAGGCGGCGGCATCACCAAGCGCCTGTTCCGCATGGGCCTGCGTCCCGGTGCCGCCCTCGTGGGCGAGGTAGCGGTGCCGATGCAGCTCGCTGAGGCGCGGATCGGCGGCGAGGGGATGGTGCGCGCTCACGACGATGAGGAGCTCGCTCTCGTCGAGCAGCAGCGTGTCGACATCCGGCTCGGTGACGCGTGCGCCGAGGACGACCACATCCGCCGCGCCCTCGTGCAACATCGCCAGGAGCTCCTGCATCGGCGCGAGCGTGATGCGAAGCACGATCTGCGGGTGCGCCTGCACGAAGGGCGCAAGCCAGCCGGACAGAAGGTGCGCGCCGGCGACGCGCCCGGCAGCGATGGTGATCTCGCCGCGGTCGAAGGCGGCGTATCCCTGCGCGAACTGTTCGACCTGCCGCGCCTCGTCGAGCGTGCGGATCGCCAGCTGCCGCACGGCGCGACCCGCGTCGGTGAGCCGCACGTTGCGTCCGACGCGGTGGAACAGCGGGACGCCGAGGACGGACTCGAGCCGGCGAATCGAGGCGCTCACCGACGCCTGCGACAGGTGCAGCGCCACCGCCGCCGCCGTGACGTGTTCGAGGTCTGCGACGGCGATGAACGTGTGCAGCTGATCCAGCGTGAGGGCCGGCCGGTTTCGCGGGGTGGCGCGCGGGCGGCGGTCACCGGCGCCGGCGATGGTTCGCATGAATCGAACGAAATTCTACGAACATTTGCCCGAGCCGGACGGTTTCACTCGGGCCTGCATCCTGCGGTAGCCTGTCTCGACATGCCGTCGTACCGGGTGCCGAGAGGAGGACGTTCGATGAGCGACAAGCGTGAGGTCGCAACCCTCGGTGGGGGCTGCTTCTGGTGCCTCGACGCCGCGTACCGGGAGATCAACGGGGTCACCCACGTCGAGTCCGGCTATGCGGGGGGCACCGTTCCCAACCCGACATACGAGCAGGTCTCGAGCGGACGCACGGGTCATGCCGAGGTCGTGCAGGTGGAGTACGACCCCGAGGTCATCACGTACGACGACGTCCTCGACGTCTTCTGGTCGATCCACGACCCGACGACGAAGAACCGGCAGGGCGCCGACGTCGGGACGCAGTACCGCTCGATCATCCTGACGCAGGACGACGTGCAGGCGGACGCCGCGCGCGCGTCGCGTGACGCGATCCAGAAGGACTGGACGAATCCCGTCGTCACCGAGATCGAGCCGCTCGAGGTGTTCCACCCGGCCGAGGAGTACCACCAGGACTACTTCGCGCGGAACCCGAGTCAGGGGTACTGCCAGATCGTGATCAACCCCAAGCTGAAGAAGGTGCGCGACCACCACGCCGCGCTGCTCAAGGTCGCGCAGCCCGTCTCGCCGAACGACTGAACACATCGCGGCGCGGCAGGCAGCGGTGCGGTCACGAATCGACGGTTCCGAGTGCTGGCGCGCACGCCTAGGCGCGGCGTTGTCGGCGCTATAGCATTGCGCCGGGACAGCGAGCGCGCGAATGCTTGGAGGGAGTGCCGTGCCGTTCACCGATCTCGTGCTGGAAGGCGGCGGAGCCAAAGGGATTGCGCACGTCGGCGCGCTGCTTGCGCTCGAGGACGCGGGCTATTCGTTCCAGCGTGTCGCCGGCACGTCGGCCGGTGCGATCGCGTCGGCGTTCACCGCGGCGTGCATGCAGACCGGTCGTCGCATCAAGGACATCGAATCACTGCTGTTCTCCGGCACGACGCCGGACTCGATCGACTACGGCAAGGTGCCGGACGGACCGGGCATTCCGGTGATCGCGCAGATCGTCGACGCCGCCCGGCTGCTCACGCAGCACGGTGTGTACCCGGGGACGTACCTGCACGACTGGATCCACACGCAGCTCGAGCATCTCGGTGTCACGACGTTCGGTGACCTGAAGCTGACCGGCCCCGAGTGGGACCACCTGCCGGCGAACGAGCGCTATCGGCTCGTGGTCGTCGTCACCGACATCTCGCGCGGCGCCGTGGCGCGGCTGCCCTGGGACTACCGCAGCGTGTACGGGCTCGACCCTGACCGGCAGCTCGTCTCCGATGCCGTCCGCGCGTCGGCGTCGATTCCGTTCTTCTTCGAGCCCGTGAAGCTGCCGTGGGGTGGGCGATCCCGCAACGTGTCATTGCTGGTCGACGGTGGGGCCTGCTCCGATTTCCCGGTGGAGATCTTCGATCGTCTCGATGGGGACAAGCCGCGCTGGCCGACCTTCGGCGTCAAGCTGTCGGCACGCGATGATCCGAAGCGGCTCACCAACCAGGTGTCCGACCTCGTCACCTTCGCCACCGCGTTGCTGGAGACGGTCGTCAACGGCAACGATCAGGTGCATCTGGCGGACCCGTGCGTGGTGGAGCGGACGATGTTCATCGACACCTCGGCCGTGGGATCAGAGGACTTCGACGTGACCGCGCAAGAGCAGAAGCTCCTGTTCAACAACGGTGAGGTGGCGGCGCGCGCGTTTCTGAGCACGTGGAACTGGACCACGTATCTCGCGCAGTGCGGCAGCGACACCGCCCGGCTCAACCGAGCCCTGGCGGCGGACGGGGAGTGGGGGCCCGGATGGAGCGAGCTGTCCGGGAAGCCACGCAGGCGGACTCCGAGGCGGGCCACCCGGGGGTAGCGAGGCGCCGCGTCTGACGCGATGGCCTCGGTGCGCAACTGAGAGTGGTCTGTGACTGGCCTTTTGGGTAACAACCGCCTAGGCTCTCGCGGTGCAGTGACCGTCTACCGCCGTGCGCCCCAGCTCTTCATCGAATGGCACGGGCCCGACATGGTGCTCGTCGATACCGCGTCGCTCCAGCGATTTCGCGCGAATCCCACCGTGCTGGACCTGCTCTCGCGTCTCGACGCGTGGAAGCCGGTCGACGCGCTGGACAGCGATGAGGGTCCGAGCGTCCGCGCTAGCCTCGACCGCCTGGTCGACCTCGGCCTGCTCGAGCGGAGCGAGGACGACGTCGAGGCCAACGGGCGCGGGCCTGCGCTCGACCTCTGGAGCCCGTACGAGCTCGCCATGCACCGGCTGGTCAGCGCCGGCGGGTACCGGGGCGACGCCGAGGTGCTCCGCAACGGCACCGCGCCGTCGCTGCGCAAGCCGCGCGCGGAGGGCGAGGTCGTCAAGCTGCCCAAGGCGGACCCGCAGCTGTCCATCTCGCTGTCCGACGCGCTCGAGCAGCGCCGCACGATCCGAACCTACGGCGAGCGCGCGATGACGCTGGCGGAGCTGTCGACGCTGCTGCACTACGCGGCGCGCATCACGCGCATGCGTCACGACGAGACGCTCGGTGACGAGGCGCTGCACACGTATCCGACCAGTGGCGCGCGCTCGGAGCTCGAGGTCTACGTCGTCGCCAATGACGTGGCCGGGCTGCCGAACGGCGCGTACTACTTCGACCCCATCGAACAGACGATCACGCATCTCGAGGCGGCGGACGAGGAGGGCCGGCAGGCGCTGCTGCGCAACATGCACGGCGCGGCGGGCGGCCTGCTCAATCGCGACCCGCAGGTCGTCATCGTGATCACCGCGGTGTTCGGACGAATCATGTGGAAGTACCGCGACATCGGCCTGGTGATGATCTACAAGGACACCGGAGCGCTGCTTCAGACGCTGTACCTCGTGAGCACGGCCACGAACCTCGCACCGTGCGCGATCGGTGGCGGCAACGAGATGGCCACCACCCGCTGGCTCGGGCTGGATCCGCTCGTCGAAGCGCAGGTCGGATGCTTCCTCGTGGGCGTCCCCGACAACGCTTCCTGACCAGCGGTTCCTGAACGGCGCTTCCTGAACGGCGCTTCCTCACTCGAGTCCGAGCGCGAGTAGAGTCGCGTTGTCGGCGTGTCGGCGCCGCGCGGAGAGGTTGGAGGGATTGCTGTGCCGCACAGGCGCCACCACTACGGCTGGCTTGCTGATTCACCGGATGACCGCGACCATCGCTACGCCGCGCCGCGCGTGCGCGGGCTTCCGACGCGCGTCGACCTGCGGCTCGAGTGTCCGCCCGTGTACAACCAGGGTCCGCTCGGCAGCTGCACCGCGAATGCGATCGCAGGCGCGATCCAGTTCGAGCAGATGAAGCGACACCGGCACGCCGCGGTGCCGGCACGGCTGTTCATCTACTACAACGAGCGCTCGACGATGGGCATGACGGGCTTCGACTGCGGAGCTCCCAACCGCGACGGCATCAAGACCGTGGCGAAGCAGGGCGTATGCGACGAGCTGGTGTGGTCGTACGACATCACGAAGTTTCGCGAGGAGCCGCCGCACTCGTGCTACGCGGCCGCGTCGCGGCACCGCGTGGGCGAGTATCAGCGCCTTGCGCAGAGCCTCGAGCAGCTCCGAGGATGCCTTGCCGACGGCCATCCGTTCGTCTTCGGCTTCCTGATCTACGAGAGCTTCGAGCATCAGGCCGTCATCACCTCGGGCCACGCAGCGATGCCCGCGGCGACCGAGAAGCAGCTCGGTGGTCACGCGGTGCTCGGCGTGGGATACGACGACGTCAACCAGCGGTTTCTCGTGCGCAACTCGTGGGGCACGAACTGGGGACTTCGCGGGTACTTCACGCTGCCCTACGCGTATCTGACGGACCAGGACCTCGCGAGCGACTTCTGGACGATCCGCCTCGTCTGACGCGTCAGCAGAACAGGAAGCAGGGCGTCGGAGTCGGCGCCGCCGTGGGC
>JAFALX010000323.1 GCA_019234035.1 Candidatus Dormiibacterota bacterium
GTTGTTCTCGTCGCCGAAGAAGTTGTAGCCCCAGACCTCGTCGAGGATCCGCTGCCGCGGCAGCACCTGGTCGACGTTGGACGCGAGAAACAGGAGCAGGTCGTACTCGCGCACGGAGAGTTCGATCAGCGTGCCGGCGACGCGAGCCTCGCGCGTCGCGGTGTCGATGCTGAGATCGCCTGCGGTGATGACGCGGGCGAGGTCGGGGCTGCGCCGGCGCAGCACCGCGCGGATGCGCGCGAGCAGCTCGGTGAACTCGAACGGCTTGACGAGGTAGTCGTCCGCACCGAGCTCGAGACCCTGCACGCGATCCGCGGTCTCGTCACGCGCGCTCAGGATGATGATGCCGCGCGAGCGCTCACCGCTGATCTCGCGGCACAGCTGCCAGCCGTCGACGCGCGGCATCATGAGGTCGAGCACGACCAGATGTGGCCGGAACTCGTCGACCGCGCGCATGGCGGCGCGACCGTCGGGCGCGGTGCGCACCTCGTATCCCTCGTGGCGCAGCCCGAGCGCGATGAAGTCGGTGATGCTCTGCTCGTCGTCCACGACGAGGATTCGCGCGGCGGCGCCCACGCGATCGAGTATAGATGCGGCTCCTTGCCGGCCCATGACGGGGGAGTCGCTTCTCAGCGGTCTCTCAGGCGCTGTTCGTTACGCTGCCCGCGCGATGAACCGGTTTCAGCTTCCCGCGGGCCTCGGGGCGGCCGAGGTGCACGCGCACACGCTGGCCAGCGACGGCATGGTCAGCGCCGAGCAGCTCGTGCGCGACGCCGCCGCCATCGGGCTGAACGTGTTGTGCATCACCGATCACGACACCATCGCACCGCACGATGCCGCCGTCGAGCTGGGACAGGAGCTGGGCGTCGACGTCGTCGCCGGCGAGGAGGTGACGGCGAAGTTCCCGCCCGGCGAGCACATCGTCGGGCTGTTCCTCGAGCGCCAGGTGCGCATGCACATGACGGTGGAGGACACGGTGGCTGCGATCCACGACCACGGCGGGCTCGCCATCGTTGCCCATCCGTTCATGCCGACATGGTTCGCGTCGACGACGCCGCGGCGCGCGCGCACGTTGCTGCGCACGCAGCAGGTGGACGGCATCGAGGTGCGACACACAGCCCCCGTTCCGCCGTGGGCGTGGAAGCAGATGGACGAGTTCTACGCCGCGCAGCGCGACGCGCTCGGTGCCGCGGTCGGCGCCGGTGACAGCCACTTCGGGCGGCACGATCTCGGCCGCGTGGTGACGGTGTTCCCCGGCAGCACGGCCGCTGACCTGCGCCGCGCGATCCGGGAGCGGACGACGTCCCCGCTGGTGGGAGCGATCGCCCCGACACCGCCGCCGCTGGGCATGCGCCTGCGGCAGCAGCAGCGCTCGATGATGTGGCTCCCCGCGCAGCGGCGCGCCGGCAGGGTCGGCGGGGGCGCCGGTCGCGTCGCCGAACCCGTGGCAACGCGCTGAGCACAGTCCGCCGAGCTGCTGCTCTGGCCGGTGTTCCTGCCCTGGCCCTGCCCGAACGACGCGTACGAGGCGGCGATGGAGTCGGCGATTGCGCGGGCGCGGCGTGCCGGGATCACGCACATCGCGTTCGGCGATCTGTTTCTCGAGGACATCCGGGCGTACCGCGAGGAGCGCATGGCGAGGGCGGGCATCGAGGCGCTGTTTCCGTTGTGGGGATGCGACACATCGGTCCTCGCCGGCGACATGGTGCGTCACGGGGTGCGGGCGAGCTTGGTGTGCGTCGACCCGGCCCAGCTCGACGAATCGTTCTGTGGCCGGGAGTTCGGCAGCGCGTTCCTCAAAGCGCTGCCGTCGCAGGTCGATCCCTGTGGCGAGCGCGGGGAGTTCCACACCTTCGCGTGGGACGGGCCGGCGTTCACCACACCGGTGTTCGTGGAACCGGGGGAGATCGTTCGGCGCGATGGGTTCGTCTTCGCCGATCTATGGCCGGTACAATCGGAGGTCGCGCCCGCTTAGCTCAGTTGGTAGAGCAGGGGACTCTTAATCCCTTGGTCACATGTTCGAGTCCTGTAGCGGGTACCACTCTTTTACGAATTCGGCTGGTGCTTTATGAAAGGCATTCGGCGGATGCTTTACAGAACCTCGGTTGATGCGTCACACACCTTCGGCTGAAGTGTCCCACGAACTTCGGGTGATCTGTCACGTTCCGGTTCATGAGGGAAATGAGCTTGGCTGAGCAGCGGTATCAGCCGGTGCTGGCGGTCATCAAAGACGGCCGCATCATTTCAGAGGTCGCCATCCACGGGCCACTCGATCGGCGCAGTGTGCATCGATCGTTGGCGCGATACGAGGCGGCGGGGCTCGAGGGGCTCGCTGACCGGTCTCACAAGGCTGCCCGTCGACCACACCAGACGTCCGATGCGGTGGAGACGGCAGTGCTCGAGTTAGGGGCGTCGGCTGGGACGAACTGATCTAATCGCGCAGTGAACTTGTTTGCGTGCCTATCGCGCGGCCGGCTCGTAGCTGAGAAGCACCTCCTCTCGCCAGGCCCTTACTGCCGCGCATTGAGCTGCAGCGAACCGCTCCTCCCCCACCCGTAAGATCGCGTCCAAGTCGGTAACCGCCACGTGTCGAATCCCCTGGCTACCAAAGTGCCGCGCCGCCCAAGGGACACCATAAGAGAAGATGCTGGCTACCGCTGGAATTTCTGCCCCAGCTGCGCGTAGCGCATCTATGGCAACCTGAGAGCTCTGTCCCGTGGTGATGAGGTCATCCACAACCAATGCACTCGCATCGCGCGGCAGGACACCTTCGATTTGCTTGCCCAAGCCTCGGTCTTTACGTTCTTGTCGTACGTAGGCGAGAGGCACATCCATGTCGTCGGCCAACCAAGCCGCCCAAGGAAGCCCACCAGTTGGCACGGCGACTACAACGTTGACATTCAATTCCGGCAAGTCTCTCGTTGCGCGCCGATAGAGCGCTTCGCACACTTTCTTACGGGGGACGAGGAGCGACAGAAGGCGGCGATTGTCGATATAGATCGGACTTGGCAGTCCCGACCCAAAACGGAATTTCCGTTCCGTAGCGAGGTTCACGGCCTCGGTGTCCACCAGCAGCCTAGCAATCTCATCTTGCTCATGCCGGAGTTCGTCGAGTCCAGAATGCGTGGCAGCGATAGCCGATTGACCCACTAGTGCCACCGCTCGTCGTTCGGACCAATCAATCGGTCCTGAACTTTGTTTCGAAGGGCGACAGCCCCTTCCGCTGCCTCCGTCGCGTTCGTGGCCGACATTATGGTTGGAAGTTGGTCTTGCACCGAGGCAACGATCTCTTTGAGTACTGCCACGGGCACTCCACCAGACTCCGAGTATTCATGCCACCAGGCAGTAACGTCATCCAACATCTCGCGAAGAATGCAGTAGCGAGCGTCCCCGTCCGACTCGCAACGACGCCTACATTCGTCGGACGCGGCCGCCAAATCACCTGCCGTAAAAGCAAGGTCAGCGGGCGCAGGGGCGGAAAGGTCGGCATCAAGAAGCTCTTTCACGGCTGCTTTATGTCCTCGTAGGAACGGCATCCTCGCATCCAACACGTTGCCGGTTGGAGTCTCCAACCAACCGCTGGCGAGAGACAGCAGGCTTGTCCGAGCGGACCCGATCATACGGTTCGGTTCGACGCCTCCCGACGCCCAATGCCCCCAAGGCCCTCCGAGGAGGTAATATTTTTGATCCCGGTCAAGGCGCAAGAACTTGCCTGATCTTGTGTAGAGCATACGTTCGGGCACTAGATGGAGTGTAGGTGGTCTCTCAGTGGCTGGTCAAGTACTTCGTGGGCCTGGAACATTTTTGCTCCAATTGGGAGAAGCCCTGCGCCTCGGCCGCGAGTTGCGCGGCCTCAGTCGAGAAGCGATGGCTGCGCGGGCCGGGCTCCACCCCAAACACCTGGCTCGTATTGAGAGAGGCCAGCACAGCCCGACCGTCTCGAATCTTCTTGCGCTTCTGGGCGCCCTTGGGGAGGCCTCGCTGGAGCACCTCGCAGCCGACTTCGTGGTTGGCCTGGTCCGCGGAGCCCCGCCGCCTAACCTCACTTCCGCGACTCAAACTGAGGGACGCCCAGCTCCATGAGGCGAAGCACCTCCGCGGGAGCCGCTGCACTTTCTCCGGCTAAGCAGGGGCGTCGACCTGGTCGGCGTCCCGAAGGGCGAGGCGATTACGGACCTTCTTTGTAAAGCTCCTCGGGATCAAGGCGGCTGCCCGACGACCGTCTCCGACGGACACCACGCGACTCTCGTCCCGCCTCTTGACCGCTGGCCGCGGACCTGCGCAGACTCCGGTTTGCGCACGGCAGCGTCCGCTGCCACACCGTTACGCCTGGAGCCGCGTAAGCCGCTTCGGGAGTCGGGCCGCGAACCTCGGGGCGCCACCCCGCGGTGAAAGCCTAAACACGGAGTGGAACCGGCCGAAGCCGCCGACGTCTCGCGCCGGGACACGGTCACCGGAGGAGATGACGGGGTGAGCGGGATGGCACCCGCGCAGCCTCAAGGTCGACCGAGGCTACCTAGAGGAGTGCCACAAAGATGGCAGACATCGCCGCGACGCCCGCCGCCCACACCGATGAAGCCGGTGAGGCCGAGCCGAGCTCGGAGCACCTCGAGCCGCCGAAGGCTGCTTCCCGATCGGCAGTAGACAGGTTCGAGGAACAGCTGTTGACGCTGTTCGATGCCGACGCAGCTCGCGTGGTCGCCCGATCGGTCGTAGATCCGGCTGACGCCCGCCGGCGGCTCCAGAATCCGTCCGTAGTGCGTGTCATGGGGGGTGTCGCCCTTCGTGTCATCGAGGTTGACGTCTGGATGCTCATGGTGGCGCCATACCCAGCGAACCCAAGAGAGAGCGGCTACAGGCCACTGCCCATTCAGCAGCCCACAAGCACGACGCCGCCTTTCCCTCGCCCGGAGCCCGGAGGGCGCGCTGCTGTTGTGGTGCGTGCACGCGATCGAGAGGAGTTTGCACGCTCGCAGGCTCATTCGGCCGCGTG
>JAFALX010000227.1 GCA_019234035.1 Candidatus Dormiibacterota bacterium
TTCGGAGAGCTCGGAGAGATCATCAGTGCCGACAACAGCTGAGACGTACTACTACGGGACCGGCCGCCGCAAGACCTCGGTGGCGCGCGTTCGGTTGACGCATGGTGAAGGAGCGCTGCTGATCAACCAGCAGTCGCCGAGCGAGTACTTCGGCCGCCGCGACCTCGAGACCGTGGTCACGCAGCCGCTGCGGCTGACCGACACCATGGGGCGCTTCATCGCATCGATCCGCGTCGAGGGGGGCGGTGCCGCGGGCCAGGCCGGCGCCGTCTGCCATGGCATCGCGCGTGCGCTGATCGCCGCGGATCCGGAGCTGCGTTCTGTGTTGAAGAAGGCGGGACTCCTGACTCGCGATTCGCGAGAGAAGGAGCGCAAGAAGTACGGACTCAAGCGCGCCCGCAAAGCACCGCAGTACACGAAGCGCTGAGCGACGCGTCGCGGTCCTCTGCGACGAGGCCGGCAGTGCGCTCGGTCGTGCTAGGTTGCCCAGTCGATGTCGTCGATGAATCCGCCGCTGTCGACGCGCTGGTCGCGTTGGTGGAACGACGACGCAACGACCCCGCGCAACCGGGCGGCCTGGTGGTCACGCTCAATCCCGAGATGGTGATGCGGGCGCGACGCGACCACGAGTTCCGTGCGACGCTCGAGACCGCGGCGCTGCTCGTCCCGGACGGCATCGGTGTCGTGCGTGCGCTGCGCCGCCGCGGGCATCCGCAGGCGACACGCGTCGGTGGCGCGGACATGCTGATGTCGTACCTGCCCGAGGCGGTGCGGCGGCATCATCGTGTCGCCATCGCAGGCGCGGGCCCCGGCGTCGCGGCCGTCGCAGGGCAGCGACTGCGCGCGCAGTTCCCCGGCCTCGAGATCGTGGCCACCGATTCGGGCGACCCCGATGAGGCGCTGGCTCGCCGCCTCAGCGACGCGCAGCCCGACATGGTGTGGGCCGCGTTCGGCGCGGGCAAGCAGGAGCTGTTTCTGCGGCGCCACCTGGAGCGGATCGGCGCGGGTGCCGGCGTCGGGGTCGGCGGAACACTCGACTACATCGCCGGCAGAGTCCCGCGCGCCCCCCGGACGGTGCGCAACGCCGGACTGGAGTGGGCGTGGCGTCTGGCTCGCGAGCCGTGGCGGTTGCGCCGCCAGCTGCAGCTGCCGCGCTTCTGGATGCTCGAGCGGCTCGAGCACACACGTTCGAACGGGGACGCGGAGTAGATCTCCGGCATGCTCAGCGTCGTCATCCCCGCCTACAACGAGTCCGCACGCCTGCCGGCCACGCTCGAGCGGCTGCGCAACTACCTCGACGCGGCCGGCGAACCGTACCAGCTGATCGTCGTCGACGACGGCAGCAGCGACGACACGGTCGCGCGGGCGGAGGCGACGGCTGCGGAGTGGCCGCAGATGTGCGTGATCCGGCTGCCGCGCAACATGGGAAAGGGTGCTGCGGTGCGCGCGGGAATGCTCGCCGCGTCCGGTGAGCTCCGCCTGTTCACCGACGCGGACCTCAGCGCGCCGATCGAGGAGCTGCCGAAGCTGCGCGAGCACCTCAGCGCGGCCGTGCAGGTGGTGATCGGCTCGCGGGCCGTCGCAGGGTCGGTGATCGAGGAGCATCAACCGGGCCGGCGCGAGACCATGGGCCGCGTCTACAACAGGCTGTTGCAGTTCGTGGCGCTGCGCGGGCTCAACGACACGCAGTGCGGCTTCAAGCTCTTCACCGCGGCGGCGGCGGAGCAGTGTTTCGGCCCGCTGCGCACGCTCCGCTTCGGGTTCGACGCCGAGGTGCTGCTGCGCGCGCGCCGCCTCGGGCTCGGCATCGCGGAGGTGCCGGTGCGCTGGGGCCATCGCGAGGATTCGCGCGTGAGCGCAATGCGCGACTCGTTGCGAACGTTGTATGAGCTGATGGTGCTGCGCATCAAGGCGCGCCCCTGAGGCGAGGCACCGCAAACCGCTAGAGTCGTACCCCCGCGACGCCCCGGGGGGTTCAGTTAGGGGTAACTCCAGGTAGCTCGATCGGTGGCGATATTGCAGGCCGAACCCTCGACCACGACGCCGCTGGCGTCGCTGCGGCACCTCCTCGACAGCCGGATCGCTGAGATCGCCGCGCAGACGGCGAAAACCGAACGCGAGCTCGCGGCGACGCTGCGTGAGCGTGAACGTCTGTACGCGGCGTTGCGCCAGAGCGCGGCCACGATTGCGGCGTTTCTCAGCGGGGGACGCCGCGGGGCATTCGGAATGATGGTGCGAGCGCTGCATGACGGTCTGGCGCTGCACTCGGATCGCGCACAGCTCGAAGAGCGCATCGTGTCGCTTCGCGAACGCATCGAGTACCTCACCGGCGAGCGACAGCTGCTGGAGGATGTCGAACAGGTGACCGGCGGCAGGTCGGCGGCGAGCCTGCCGGTCGACATGCGCGGCGCGCGCCTGAGCGTTGCGGCCAAGAACATGTTCCACCTCGCCGCCGACGAGCACGAGTCCGTTGCGGCCGACATCCTCGACGGTGCGCTGCAGCGACTGAGCGACGCCGCGATGGACGCGGAGCTCGCCGGCCGGGTGATCGCGTGGGATCGCGCCACCGCGGGCGAATCGATACGGCGTGCTCGGGTCGCCACCGCGGAGGCCGCAAGCGCGCTCGAGGAGCGCCTCGCCCGGCTGGCGCCTGTAGGCGGCGAGAACCCGCTGCCGGAGGCGATCCGAAGCCTGCTTCGGCGCTCGCCGGTGGCGCCCCACGCACACGTGGTGGTGTTCGGCAAGGCGCGCCGCCTCAGCCATGACGCCGACCTGGCCGCGTACCGGGTGGTCGAGGCGGCGCTGGACAACGCCAGCCGCCACGGCCGGGCGCTGCACGTCGAGGTCGTGCTCTCCTACAGCCGCGACCGCGTGTCCGTGGTGATCAAGGACGACGGCGAGGGCTTCGACGTGGTGGCCACCGAGGCGCGACTGGGTCGCGCCCGCGGCCTCGGGCTCATCGAGATGTACGAACGGGCGCGCATCGCGGGCGGACGGCTCGAGGTCCGCAGCCAGACGGGCGCCGGGACCGAGGTGCACCTGACGCTTCCCACGGCCGCGACCAATGGCAGCCATCCCAGCCACCGCGGCTGACCACGTAGCATGCGCCGGATGGCGCACGCGAACCAGCGGCTGCGGCTGACGCGCCAGGACGGGACCGAGGTGTCGAGCGACGTGCGCATCGCGGATTCCCTGTGGTCACGGTTCGTCGGGCTCATGGGACGCAAGGAGCTTCCCGATCGCGAGGCGCTCTGCATCCGCCCATGCAGCAGCATCCACATGTTCTTCATGCGCTTCCCGATCGACGCGGTGTTCGTCGACGCCGACGGCGCCGTCGTGCGGATCTATGGATCGATCAAGCCGTGGCGCGCCACCTGGATCGTGCGCGGAGCCAAGGCGTGCCTCGAGCTGCCGGCGGGTACCGCCGCCAAGCACGGGCTCGAGGTCGGCAGCCATCTCGAGCTCGTCGACTGAGGACTGAGCCCTGCCCATCGTGCACGTCCGCACGGCATGTCGCCAAACCAGCTAAGTGCGCTGAACACTTATTGACCGAGCACCGGGCCCCCTGCTATCTGATTGCCCGAATTCGGCGAGGTCGCACGGGGCCACCCCGCTGGGGGATGGGTGTGTCAGAAGGAGGCGACAACGTGCGGGTGCAGATGACCAAGGGGCTCTTGGCGGTTCTCACCGTCGGGACGGTGGTGCTGACGGCATGCGGCACCTCGACGCTCACGACGCCGATCGTCGGCGCCTCCGTTCGTATCAACACCGACAGCGTGGCGCTGGGGAATCAGCTGGACGTGCCCACGCTCTTCGCCGAGAAGAACGACCCCAACCTCATCTATCTGTCGGGCGTCGAGCTCCGCACCGGGACATGCCGCTTCTACACCTCGACGGACCACGGCTACACGTGGACGAAGGGGACGGCGCCCTCGTTGGCGCCCTACACCGACTGCGGCCCGGGCTCCGGGCAGCCGCTGAACTTCCGCACCACGATGGCGGAGGGC
>JAFALX010000038.1 GCA_019234035.1 Candidatus Dormiibacterota bacterium
CGCCTGCGTCAGTCCGCCCGCGACGAGGCTGACGCCATCGATGGGGATGACGCCGAGGTCGACGCGGTCGCGTCCCGAGCCGATGCGCCGTCCCGGCGCCAGCCGGTTCGCGGGACCCTCGGGCCCGATCACCACGCGGCCGTCGAAGGGCATGCTGAGGAGCGCCTCCTCCATCGCCTCCTGACCGGCCTGCCGGGTGCCAGTCTTGTCGCCGCGGCCGAGCCAGCGGCCGACGGTGAGCGCCGACGCTTCGGTGGCGCGAAGCAGCTCGAGTCCGCGATGGCGATCGCGGCTGATGCGCGCGGCGGACGTGGACGACCGGACGACCGTGCTCATTGAGACGGTCAATATTGACGCGAGCGGTTCAGCTCGAGGCTGCTCCCGTCGTCACGGGCGCGCCGTTGACGCTGATCTCCTCGGGAGCCGGCGCCGCCACGGTCGACAATCCGCCGGCCGGAGACACACCGGCACGCCGCGCGGCGGCGTCCATGAAGTCGCGGAACAGCGGGTGCGGCTTCCCCGGGCGGGATCGGAACTCGGGATGGAACTGCGAGCCGACGAAGAACGGATGGTCCCGCAGCTCGATGACCTCGACGAGCCGTCCGTTCGGCGATGTGCCCGAGAAGATCACGCCGGCGCGCGACAGCGGTTCACGGTAGTGGTTGTTGAGCTCGAACCGATGCCGGTGACGCTCGTACACGACGGACTCGCCGTACGCGCTCGCCGCCTTCGTTCCCGGCGCGAGCTTGCACGGGTACACGCCCAGCCGCATCGTGCCGCCCTTCTCCTCGATGTCGCGCTGCTCCGGCAGCAGGTCGATGATCGGGTGCGACGTGAACGCGTTGAACTCCGTTGAGTTTGCGTCGGGAGCGTCCAGAACTTCGCGAGCGATGTCGACGACCGCGCACTGCATGCCCAGGCACAGACCGAGGTACGGCGTCTTGTGCCGCCGCGCGTAGCGCGCCGCAAGCACCTTGCCCTCGATGCCACGGTGCCCGAACCCGCCGGGAACCACGATGCCGTCCTGGCCGTCAAGCGGTCCCGTGTCCTGATCCAGGCTCTCGGAGTTGACCCAGGTGAGCTGCAGATCGACGCCGCAGTGCAGCGCGGCGTGACGCAGCGACTCGGTCACGCTGATGTAAGAGTCGGGCATCTCGACGTACTTGCCGACGACGGCGATGCGCACCGGAGGCTTCGGGGCGGCGATGCGGGCACACAGGTCCTGCCACTCGCCGAGGTCCGGCGCCTGGGCATCGAGGCCGAGCAGATCGACGATGTAATCACCGAGCCCGGACTCCTCGAGCATCAGCGGCACCTGGTAGATCGACGCCGCATCCGGCACACCGATGACGGCGCGGCGCTCGACGTCACCGAACAGCGCGATCTTGTCCTTGAGCGAGCCCGCGATCGGCTTCTCGCTGCGCGCCACGATGACATCGGGCTGGATGCCGATCGAGCGCAGCGTGTTGACCGAATGCTGCGTCGGCTTGCTCTTGTGCTCCTCGCTCGCGTTGACGTACGGCACGAGCGTCAGGTGCACGTAGCAGACGTGGTTGCGGCCCACGTCGTTCTTCATCTGCCGGATGGCCTCGAGAAACGGCAATGACTCGATGTCGCCCACGGTGCCACCGACCTCGACGATGACGACATCCGGCTCGGGCAGCTCGTTCTCGGCTACCCGGAGGATGCGGTGCTTGATCTCGTTGGTGATGTGCGGGATCACCTGCACCGTGCCGCCGAGGTAGTCGCCCCGGCGCTCCTTGGCGATCACCGACGCATAGATCTTGCCGGTGGTGACGTTGGAGGCCTTGCTCAGCGCGACGTCGACGAAGCGCTCGTAGTGACCGAGATCGAGGTCGGTCTCTGCGCCGTCGTCGGTGACGAAGACCTCGCCGTGCTGATACGGCGACATCGTGCCCGGATCCACGTTCAGATACGGGTCGAGCTTCTGCATCCCCACGTGGAGGCCGCGCGCCTTGAGGATGGTGCCGATGGAGGCGGCGGTGATGCCCTTCCCCAAGGAGGAGACGACTCCGCCCGTCACGAACACGAACTTCGCCATGCGCAGCGCCTCCACGGACTGGTTTTGATGATTCTAGCAGCCCGCCGCCCCTGGAGCGCACCGATGTTCGCCCGAGCGATGGCTGCCAAGTGTTGCCGTGGCGAAACGCCCCTCACGTGAGAAGAGAAAGTCGCTGTTGACACGGGCGTCATGTATGCGTATACCACACGTGCGTTTCGCGAAAAGTTGAAACACAGACTGTCGGGAATTGATAGCGTGGAGGTAGGAGATATGGTGGGTCCGAACCGTCGGCATCGGGGCGTCTTCGTACTCGTCGCCGCTGTGTCACTTGTCGTCGGTGTGCTGGTGCTGCGCGGTGGCACCACCGTCGTGCACGCCTGGACGCCGAGCCAGGCACCCCGCATCGAGCGGCATCTGTGGGATTCGGCGGTCGACAACGCCCTCGGGTACGACGCACCACCGGGACAGTCGGCTGTCACCACCGATCCGCCATTGCCGAACAACTACGCCCCGTCCGGCGAGGCGAATCAGTGTCCCGGCACGCTTGATGGCAACGTGAAGGTTGACCAGGGGTGCCTCAACATCTCAGCGGCGAACTACCAGGGACGCGCCCAGGCGCACAACGAGACCGCCATCGCCGCCAACCCGCTCAACCCTGACCAATTGCTTGCCGCGTCCAACGATTACAAGCTCGGTGACGGCGTCGACGGCGGCACCGAGTACAGCAGCGACGGCGGCAAGAGCTGGCAGAACAGCGAGGTCCCACTCGAGTTCACCGCCGGTTCGGATTTCGGGTCGGCGTTCGCGAACAACCAGTGCTCCGCGCTGAACCCCAATCCCAATCCGGCATCGAGGATGTACTGGCAGGGTGGCGGTGATCCGTCGGTCGCGTGGGACTCGCGCGGCAACGCGTACTTCGCCGGTCTGCATTTCAACCGGGGCTCACCGCCGCTCGGGGTGTCGGACAACCCGGACTACTCCAGCGGGGTGTACGTGTACCGTTCCACCGCCAATGGCGGGGCGTCGTGGAGCTTCCCCGGCACCGCAGCGGTCACCTGTTTCCAGCCCGTCACGCCCCAGGCGACGGGAACGCCGCTCGAGGACAAGCCCTATATGGCGATCGACGACACGACCTCCAGTCCGTTCCGGGATCGCATCTATCTGACCTGGACGCTGTTTGCCGCAGACGGGACCGCCTACATATACGAGGCCCACTCCTCCAATTACGCCCGCAGCTTCAGCGCGCCAGTGCTGGTGAGCAAGAACTCATCGCTGTGTCCCAACAACTACACGGCGTTCGGCGTCACCCCCGAGAGCGGGAACAACTGTGACGAGAACCAGTTCTCCCAGCCGATCGTCGGCTCCGACGGCAGCCTGTACGTCGCCTTCGCCAACATGAACACGACGACCGCCACGGCGACCACAGGTGACAACAAGAGCCAGATCCTGTTGGCGAAGTCCACCGATGGGGGCGCCACCTTCGGTGCTCCCGTGCAGGTCGGCTTCTACTACGACCTTCCGGATTGCGGCACGTACCAGGGTGGCCAGGACGAGTTCCGCGCCTGCGTGCCTGAGCAGGGCACGCAGCAGGAGTCGGTGTTCCGGGCGGCCAACTACCCCGCCGGTGCCGCGGACCCGCAGCATGCAGGGCGGATCGAGATCACGTATGGCTCCTACATCAACCGCGACAGCAACGAGAAGACCGGGTGCTCACCCGCCGGCACCGACCAAGACGTCTTCACCCAGCTGTACAGCGGCGTGAAGACCCAAGCGT
>JAFALX010000237.1 GCA_019234035.1 Candidatus Dormiibacterota bacterium
TGCTCGATGAGCGTGTCGCGATAGATCTCCCAAGTCAGATGCTCCGGGCGTCCACCGACTCTCTCGAGCGCTTGGTAAATCGGAACGGTGCCAATGGGCACCGGCGAGTTGCGGATGATCCACTCCCGCGTACGGTGGATGTCCTTGCCCGTCGACAGATCCATGATCGTGTCGGCGCCCCAGCGCGTCGCCCAGCGCATCTTCTCGACCTCGGCCTCGATCGACGACAGCACCGCCGAGTTGCCGATGTTCGCGTTCACCTTCACGAGGAACTTCGTGCCAATGATCATCGGCTCGGACTCGGGATGGTTGACGTTCGCCGGGATGATGGCGCGACCCCGCGCCACCTCATCGCGCACCATCTCGGGCTCAACGCCCTCGCGAATGGCGATGAACTCCATCTCCGGCGTGATCAGCCCGCGCCGGGCGTAATGCAGCTGCGTGACCGCCCCCGACTCGCGCGCGCGCAGCACCGGCCGGCCCCCGTCGCGCACCAGCTCGACGTCGTCGCGCTCCACGATCCAGCGATGCCGCAGCGGCGGCAGGCCGTCCTCGACCGCGATGCTCACGTCCGGTTCCGTATGCCGCCCGCTGGTGTCGTATCGCCGCAGCGGCGGGTTGGTGACGTCGCCGGAGGCGCTGCGGGTCGGCGACTGCACCACCTCCTCGACGGGCACACGGATGTCGGGTCGGGACCCCTGGATGTACGCCTTGGTCATCACGGCCTCCTCGCGCGTGTGGCGCCCGGAGCGCCGGGCCCGGTGGCGCGGCGCGCTCCCTGCGCCGGCATTACCCGGATCAGGTCCTCCACCCCACGAAATCTGCGATTTCGCGGGGACCCCGGAGTTTGGCGGTCAGCCGCTCGCAGCGACCCTCTCAGCCCGGTCTCACCGAGCTCCCGCGCGTTCGATGGTACTCGCCGTGAGCCAGTCGGGTGCCCTGGCGGGGACGACGCCGCTGCGGCAGATCTCCTCGTACAGCGCGGAGCTCGGCTTGGGATGGCGAGCCATCGTCTCGCGGTCGACCGACCAGAACCCGAATTTCTTCGTGTACCCCTCGGCCCACTCGAAGTTGTCCCATGCGGTCCAGTGCAGGTATCCGCGCACGTCGGCCCCGGCGTCGACGGCGTCCAGCACCGCGTTGAGGTGATCGACCACGTACGCCGCGCGGAGCTCGTCGTGCTCGTCGGCGACGCCGTTCTCGGTGATCAGCAGCGGCAGGCGCGTCTCGTGCCAGAGCGCGAGCAGGGCGCGGCGCAGTCCCGCCGGGTTGATCGCCCACTCGAAGCTGCTGTGCGGCAGCGCGGGGTCGTTGTCGCGGTGCGCAAACAGCATCCCCGGCAGGGCGGGGTCGAACGAGATGACATCCTCGGTGTAGTAGTTGACGCCCAGGTAGTCGAGCGAGCCGTCCAGTCCGGCGACGCGCTCGCCCAGCCCGACCGGCGGGAGCATCCGGCCGCTGAGGCACGAGCGCAGGAACCATCGGTTGAAGAGGAAGTCGGGAAACGCAGCGGCGGCGCGATCGAGGAGATTGCTGTCCCGCAACGGCCGCTGCCGCCGCTCGTGATGCGCAACCGATACCAGCGCCTCGCCGCCGCGCTGTGTCGCGGTCCGGTGCACCGCCAGCGCCCCGGCGGCGTGCATGCGAAGCAGGCCGCCGAACGCCTGGAACATCTGGGTCAGCGACTGCTGCGCAGGTGGCCACTGCCCGTCGAGATACCCCTGCACCGCGAGCACGGCGGGCTCGTTGATCGTCACCCACCAGCGGACCTGCGCGCCGATGACGTCGGCGCACAGCGCGGCGTATCGAGCGAACAGCGCCGGTGCGTCGGGCGCCCGGATGCCGCCTCGCTCCGCAAGCCAGCGGGGCAGCGTGAAGTGCTGCAGCGTCACCACTGGCTCCAGGCCGACGTCGCGGCAGACGCGAACGACGTCCCCGTAGTGATCGAGCGCCGCCCGGTCGAACACACCCGGACTCGGTTCGACACGGGCCCACTCGATCGAGAAGCGATGCGCGTTCTGCGCGGCGGCCGCAAGCTGTGCGAGATCCTCGCGGTAGCGGGAGTGGTGGTCGATGGCACGCGTGGTGCGGCCGCCCGCAGCGATGGGCGAGGGCACCTGGCGCTCGAAGGCCGACCAGTCGTTGTCGATCCCTCCCTCGACCTGGTGCGCGGCGGTGGCGCAACCGATGAGGAAGTCGGGGGGGAGGCGTCTGGAGGTCACGGCTTCACCCATAACGTACAAGCAGACGGGGTCGATTGGTGCATGCCGGTGCCAAAGGCATCACGTCGCCGTGATCAGCACCACCGCGCCGAGCGCCGTCAGCACGCCGGCGATCTGGCGGGTGTGCAATCGCTCGCCCAGGAACAGCACCGAGCACATCACGGTGGCCACCGGGTAGAGCGACACGATGACGGCGACGATGCTGATGAGCCCGCCGTGCACGGCGATGAGGTACCGCGCGTTGGCGGTGACGTCGCAGACGCCGGCACCGATGACGATCGCGGGCGGCGTCGCGCCGAGGCGCAGAGGCCGCCGCAGGATCAGTGCAAGCAGCATGAGCACGGCGACCGAGGCGCCGCGGGCCGACAGCAGCGGCCAGAGGTTGGCGGCGGCCGACGTCCGTGCGAACGCGATGTAGAACGTCCCGAACGCCACCCCCGAACCGAGGGCGAGCAGGAGCGTGCTGCGGGCGAGGCGCGGCCGGCCGGCGCCTGACGCGCTCAGCAACGTCACCGCAACGATCGCAAGCCCGATGCCGGCGAACTGGAGCGCGGCGGGCCGCTCGCCGCGCGCGACCCCGTAGGCCACCGGCACGACGACTGCGACGACACCGGTGATGGGCGCCACCAGTGACATTGCCCCGGTCGCGAGACCGCGATAGAGCATGGCGACGCCGGCTCCCCCGGCAAGGCCGGCGGCGGCGCCCAGGAGCAGGTCTGTGCCGCTTGCGTCACCCCCGATGAGCGCCGCGATGAGCGCGATGCCTGCGAGCCCGATGCCCTGTGAGAGCAGCAGCGCGGTGAGGAGAGCCGTGCGCCGGCTCGCCAGCCCGCCGAGGAAATCGCCCGCTCCGTACACCAGCGCCGCGGCGAGCGAGATGCCGATGCTCATTCCTGCAGGTCACCCAAATCAGGCGCATCATCCCTACGTGGGGGTGGTACAGCGTTTGCCCGCGGCGCGATGGGGGCCGGCGGCCGGCCTGGGGGCGATCATCCTGGTCGGCGCCGTGATCGGTTTCGCGGTGTCGCGACCGCCGGCACCGCCGGCCGCGGTCAACGTGCCCGCCGCACCGGCGGCACCGCGCACGGCATTCGGGTACAGCGCGGTCGATGATCCCGTGCACCACGAGGTGGTGCTGTTCGGCGGCGTGGACAGCTACAGCCAGACGTGGCTGTGGAACGGAAAGCGATGGACGCTCACGCATCCCTCGACCAGCCCCACCGGGCGCTTCGACGCACCCGCGGCGTTCGACCCTGATACCGGCCAGGTGATGCTCTATGGCGGCCGGCTGGCCGACGGCGAGCTGGCCGGCGACACGTGGGCATGGGACGGCACCACGTGGCGGCAGCTCGACACCGGCGCCAACGGTCCACCGGCGGGCGAGGGCGGCGCCATGGCCTGGGACCCGGGACTGCAGACGATGGTGCTGGTGGCTCCGATCGCGACCCCGACCGGTCTGACGGGAGAGACCTGGCTGTGGCAGGGCGGCGCCTGGTCGCGCGTCACCGGTGGCAACTTCCCTGCCGGCGTGACTCCGATCGCAGCGGTGTTCGACGACGCCATCGGAACACTCTTCGCCATCGGCGGGGCGGGGAACCCGACCAATGCGGACGGACTGTTCAGGTTCGTGCCGGTGCGCTGGAACGGCGGCTCATGGCATGTGCTGCCGGCACGCCAGGTGGACTCCTTCGCCGGGCTCGCCGAGGACCCGATCTCCGGGCGTCTGATCGTGGCTGCGGAGAACGGATTCCCCGTGGTGCCCGCGACCTCGACCGCGTGGTCGTGGACGGGCAGCGACTGGCAGACGCTGCACAACACCCAGGGTCCGCCGTGGCCGCAGGCGGAGGTGACCGATCTGGCCCATGGCCGCCTGCTGCTGTTCGCCACGCTCCTGCCTGCGTCGCAGGACACGCCGCAGACGGTGTACGTCTGGGAGTGGCAGGGGACGCACTGGGCGCGGGTGGACGGCGGCTGACCGCTGGTCCGCGATGGTTCAGATGATGTGTATCGCCAGCGCTGTGTGGCGAGCCAGCACGTTGTAGTCGTTGTCCGAATGCAGCACCGGTGTCCGATGGCGGATGGCCACGGCGGCGATCAGGCAGTCGACGAGCCGGCGAACCGTCTCGCCCTGACGGCGGCACCGGCGATAGAGTTGCGCGGCTAAGTCGAAGTCCTGCGGCTGGCTGTGAACCATCCGCGCAACGCCGAGGAGGGCGCGCAGATTGCGCAGGTGGCGCTCGTCGCGCGCGCCGGCGAGGACCTCCATCAGCACAGCGTCGGTGGTCGCGATATCGAGACCCAGGAGTCGATCGACTTCGACGCACACGGGCGTGCGCGTGTCACGCAGGAACTCAACCCACGCCGACGTGTCAATGAGGATCACGACAGCACGCGCCCGCTGCGCATTGCGTCGAGCTCGCCGTCCCAGCCCGATCCGCGGAGCCGGCGCGCCTCATCGACAGTCATCTCGGCTGCCAGCTCGCGCAACGCGAAGTTCACCGCCTCTCGTTTTGTCGACAGCCCGAAGCGCTTCATGACCGTCTGCACGGCGCGCTCGTCGATATCGATATTGGTGCGTGCCATACACCAACAATACACCAGAGCGGCAGTGCCTCCCTCAGCCCCGCCATACAATCGGATCGCCGCGCTGTTCTTGTTATTTGCTGGGCCGAGGAGAAAAACCACATGAGCGTGTTCCGCCGCTTCACCAACATCTTCCAGGAGAAGGCAAACGCGGCTCTGGACCGCGCGGAGGATCCCTCGCAGGCGATCGATCTCTCCTACCAGCAGCTGCTGGAGCAGCAGCAGAAGCTGCGCACCGCGCTGGTGCAGGCGCAGACGGGCGAGAAGCGGCTGGAGAATCAGGCGAAGGAGCTGGACACGCGCATCGCCAAGCTGAACGATTCCGCGAAGCAGGCGATGCAGGGCGGGCGCGAGGACCTTGCGACGCAGGCGCTCACCCAGGGTGAGACGCTGCAGCAGCAGCGCAGCGCGCTCGAGCCGCAGATCCAGACGATGACCGGGCAGATCCAGCGCATGCAGCAGGCGCTGCAGCAGTACCAGCAGAAGGTGCAGGCGTTCGCCGCCCAGCGCGAGTCGATGAAGGCCCAGTACGAGGCGGCCAAGGCGACGAGCACCGCCGGCGACACGATGGCCGGTATCGGCGAGCACACCAGCGACGCCGCGATGATGATGCAGCGCGCGCAGGACAAGATCGCCCGCACGCAGGCGCACGCCGACGCGGTCGATGCCCTGCTGGCGAGCGGCGCGCTCGACACGCAGAACCTCACCGGTGGCTCGGCGGTGGAGGACCAGATCACCGCGACCGTCGTCGACAGCAACGTGCAGGCGAAGCTGGCTGCGCTGCGTGCGCAGGTCGGTGTGCAGGCGCCGGCGGCCGCCCCGCAGCTCGGCACGGCGGGAATCGTGGTGCGCATCCACGGCGAGGGCCAGTACAGGCTCGATCCGGCGCTGCGCCCGTCGCTCGATCAGTTCGATCAGCGCCTCGTCGTCGCCGTGCGGGCGAACGACGACGCCGCATATCACGCGGCGCTGCGCGACGTCACCACGTTTGTCAAGCAGCACGGCAACGCCGTGCCGGGCGACGATCTCTCGCCGAGCGAGATCATCCTGCCCAGCGACGACATGTCGCTTGCAGAGGTGACGTCGGTGCTGGAGCAGGAGAACTGGCTCGAGCCGGCATCCGCCACGAACTGAGCCGAGCCTGAGGCGGCTCGAGGCGCCGACCGCTCGCTGATATCGCCGCTATCAGAAACGGTGATATACTGTGTTCGTCGTACGTGCACCGCCGACCACAGGAGGACAACACGTGAATGCGATCGAGCTACTTGAGCACGACCATCGAACGGTCGAAACGCTGTTCGGTGACTTCGACTCCGACACCGGTGACGGGCGGCAGGAGATCCTGTCGAACATTATCCGTGAACTGTCGATCCACTCGGCCCTCGAGGAGGCCTACGTGTACCCGCGGATTCGCAGCGAAACCCCGGGCGGTGAGCGCTACTACGAGGAGTGCGTCCGCGAGCACCAGGCGATGAAGGAAAGCCTGGCTCGTATCGAGGGCAGGCTCGACAAGGCCCACACCAAGGAGGTCGCGGACCTGGTCGAGACGCTCAAGAAGAAGACGCTGCAGCACGTGGAAGAGGAAGAGACCGAGGTGCTGCCCGCGTTTGCTCAGGTGGCGACCAAGCAGGAGCTCACCGACCTCGGCCGCAAGATGAAAGAGGCGAAGGACACTGCGCCCACTCGGCCGCATCCGAACCAGCCGGCGGCGAACCCCATCACGGCATGGGCCAACGGGCTGATCGATCGTGCCCGCGACACCGTCGCCGGGCGGGCGCGGTAGCGATATCGCACCGGGCGCGAGCAATCGCGCGGCACAGAACGGAGGTGGCGGCTGACAGCCGCCACCTTCTTCCGTTTTAACGAGCTAGTCGTGTGCGGCCATCCACGGTGTGAAGAGCTTCGGTTCACCGCCGCCGAGTTGGGCTCGCATCGTCTCGTTCGGGGTGCCGAGGACCCCACTCAGTCGGTCAGGGCCGGTCCGCTCTGGTCGGTGAGGTCGATGACCATCTGCGGCGCGATCTTCTGATGCTGATCCTGGGCTAGTCGCACGGCAGTGCCGATGGCCAGGAACTCGATGACATGACTGCCCCAGACGTGGCTCTTCTGGTCGATGCGCATGGCGACGATGCCGCCGGCGCGCAAGCGCTCGGCCTCGCCCTGCATGCGCGTCATGGCGAGCTCGCGCGCTTCATACAGCGCGCTCGTGTAGTTGGCGAGCTCGACATTCTGCGTCTGCTGCCCCAGCCACTGCGAGATGCCCTGGTGCGCGATGTGATACACGCATGCGCCGAATGCGAGCCCCAGCGGCACCCATCCCGCGCGCATCAGGAGATACAGGTCCTGACCGGACAGGTCACTCACCCACACACCGCTTGCGCGATGTGTCGTGTCGGCGACGGCGGTGCCCATGGCAACGAACTCCGCGAGCCCGTGCGCACCGTGCACGCGAACATCGAGCTGCAGTCCCACGACGCCATGACCGCCGACCGCCGTGGTGTGCTGCACCAGCTTCTGCAGAGCGTCCTCACGCGCTTGGTACATGATCTGCGTGAGGTTGCCGAGCTCCTCGTTGTTGCTCCAGTTCATGTACTGGATGCCGATGTGGTACACGGCGCTGCCGACGACGAGCCCACGCGGCTCGACGCCGATCTCCTTGAGGAGCACGGCTTCATCCACCGAGAGGTCGCTGCTGAACCGCCGTCCCTCGTGGCGCTGCGCCGGACCGCCGGCGAGACACTGCAGCGCCGCTTCAGCGCGCGGATGCGGCGTGACAGCGGCCATCAGCGCAACCTCATGATCGGCAGCGGCGGCTCGTCCATCGGTTCCTTCGCGTAGCGGCGGACGGCGGTGCCGGTGAGGTACAGCTCGACGAGCATCGACTCGCCCATCAGCTCGTGAGTGTTGAAGTCGACATCCACGCCCACGGCTCCGTCGGCGTCGACGCGCGCCACTTCGCCCTCGAGCCGGTTGATGCCGAGCAGGCGCGCGGCCTCGAGCCCGTCGCTGATCTGATCGACGCGCGCGTTCGACCACGAGCGCAGCTGCCACTCGGTCTGACAGCCGGGGTCGATCTCCATCACGCCGATGCCGACGACCAGCGCCACCGGCACGTACCCGCCGTGCAGCAGCTTGCCGAACGACACACCATCGAGGTGCGACATGAACGGCGTGCGCAGCGGCGGCTGTCCGGCGCGCCGTATGGCGGTGCCGATCATGGTGAGCTCCATCGAGTTGCCCACCCCCTCGAGATGCCGGCGGATCAACCGCACACCGACGACGCCGTGTGCGTTGAGGTCCGACGCCTCCTGCAGGATGCGCATCAACGCCGCATCACGGCACGCGACCACGCCGGACTCGTAGAAGCTGTGCTCCCAGTTGTAGCCGTAGCGGTGATCGCCACCGCCGCCGAGCGGGCCACCACCGAAGCCGCCGCCGCCCCAGCCGAATCCGTGCGGGCACGGATACGTGCGCACGTGACCGCCGCCGGCGCTGCCGTACACGTTGATGTAGCCCCACTGCGCGCCGATGTAGTAGACGCTCGAGCCCATCACCATGCCGACGGGCTCGAACCCCGCATGGCGGATCGCCGCCAGCTCCGCGACGGAGAGGTCGGACGTCCACGCCGCCTGTCCCTCGCGCAGCTCGTCGATACGCTCCTGTGCCGCAATCGGCAGCCGTCCCGACTCGAGCGCAGCGATGCTCTCCTGCTGCCGCGCCGCAACCGCGGCGGCGTCGTCGGCCATCAGCGATCCAGCGAGAGCACCATGCGCGGCTTCTCGATCTCGCGATCGGGCAGCTTGCGCACGGCGGTGCCCATGGCGAAGAACTCGATCGTGTGGCTGCCCCAGATGTGCGACTTCTCCTGGATCTGCACGCCGACGATCCCCTCCGCCGACACCTTGCGCGCCTCGTCCTGCATGCGCTCCATCGCCAGCTCGCGCGCCTCGTACAGCGCCTGCGTGAAGTTGGGCATCTCCTTGTTCTGGCCGATGTTGCCCATCGCCTGGAATATGCCCTGGTGCGCCACGTGGTACACGCAGGTGCCCAGCACCAGCCCGAGCGGCGCGTGTCCCGATTGCAGCAGCGTCCAGAAGTCCTGGCCGCTCAGGTCGGACGTGAACGGCTTGCCCTCGGCCGTCTTCCAGTTGCCGCCGTCC
>JAFALX010000247.1 GCA_019234035.1 Candidatus Dormiibacterota bacterium
CTGCATCTCGTAGATCTCCGGGTAGACGAGCCCGAGCCGGCAGCCGCGCAGCCCGAGCATCGGGTTCACCTCGCGCAGGTCACCGACCGCCTTCAACATCCGCTTCGCCTCGGCGTACTCCGCCTCCGGCTTGCCCAGCGCCTCGGCACGCGTCACCTCGACCAGCAGGTCGTCGTACGACGGCAGGAACTCGTGCAGCGGCGGATCGATCAACCGGATGATCACCGGAAGCCCGCGCATCGCTCGAAGAATCCCGCGGAAGTCGTCGCGCTGGAACGGGAGCAACAGTGCGAGCTCCTCACGGCGAGCGTCGGTGTTGGGTGCCAGGATCATGCGCTGCACGATCGGCAGGCGTTCCTGCTCCATGAACATGTGCTCGGTGCGGCACAGGCCGATGCCCTGCGCGCCGTACTCGCGTGCGCGAACGGCGTCGTGCGGATAGTCGCCATTGGCCCAGACCTCGAGGCGACGGAACGTGTCGGCCCAGCGCAGCAGCTGCAGCAGGTCCTCTGACATCTCGGGCTCGAGCATCGGCACCGATCCCTGGATGACGCGACCGCTGCTGCCGTCGATGGTGAACGCGTCACCCTCGCGCACGGTGACACCACCGGCGGTGAACTGACGCTTCGCGAGATCAACCGACACGGAGTCCGCGCCGGCGACGCAGGGCTTGCCCATGCCGCGCGCCACGACCGCAGCGTGCGACGTGCGTCCGCCGCGCGACGTCAGCACACCCTGAGCGGCGATCATGCCGTGCACGTCGTCGGGGTTCGTCTCGATGCGAACGAGGATCACCTTCTCGCCGGCCTTGGACATCTCCTCGGCGCGGTCGGCGTCGAACACCGCCTTGCCGTACGCCGCGCCGGGTGACGCGGCGAGGCCGGTCGCCAGCACGGTGACCGTCGCGGACGGGTCGATGCGCGTGTGCAGCAGGTGATCGACCTGTGCGGGCTCGACTCGCCGGACCGCCTCCTGACGCGTGATCAAGCGCTCACGCACCATGTCCACCGCGATCTTCACCGCGGCTTCGGCGGTGCGCTTGCCCGTGCGCGTCTGCAGCATGTACAGGGTGCCGCGCTCGATGGTGAACTCCATGTCCTGGACTTCGCGGTAGTGCTTCTCCAGGCGGCGCGCGATCTGTTCGAATTGCTTGAACGCCTTGGGTAGGTCCTCGGCCATCGCGCTGATCGGCTTCGGCGTGCGGATGCCGGCAACGACGTCCTCACCCTGCGCGTTGGTGAGGTACTCACCGTACAGCTCGCGCTTGCCGGTCGACGGGTCACGCGTGAACGCGACGCCGGTGCCGGAGTCGTTGCCCATGTTGCCGAACACCATCGACTGCACGTTGACGGCCGTGCCGAGGTCGTCGGGGATGCGGTTGAAGCGCCGGTAGTCGATGGCGCGCTTGTTGTTCCATGACGAGAACACCGCTCCGATCGCTGCACGCAGCTGCTCGAGTGGCTCCTCCGGAAACTCCGTGTGCGCCTCGCGACGCACGATCTCGCGATAGCGGCCGATGAGCGTTTCGAGCGCATCCGGCGTCAGGTCGGCATCGGTCGCCGCCCCGGTCTCGCGCTTCATCTCGTCGAGGGCTTCCTCGAAGAGCTGGCCGTCGACCTCGAGCACGATCTTGCTGAACAGCTGGATGAAGCGGCGGTATGCGTCGAGCGCGAAGCGGCGGTCATTCGTCAGCGCCGCCATGCCCTCGAGCGTCTCGCGGTTGAGCCCGAGGTTGAGGACGGTGTCCATCATCCCCGGCATGGAGAAGCGCGCACCGCTGCGAACGCTCACGAGCAACGGGTTGGTCGCATCGCCGAACTTCTTGCCGGTCTGCTTCTCCACCCGCTTCAGCGCGGCCAGCGCCTGGTCCCACATGCCGCCGGGAAACTTGCTCCCCGCCGCGTAGAACGCGTTGCACGCCTCTGTGGTGATGGTGAAGCCCGGCGGCACGGGCAGCCCGGCGCGCGTCATCTCGGCGACGCCGGCGCCCTTGCCGCCGAGGAGATTGCGCATCGTCGCGTCGCCTTCCTCGAAGCGGTACACCCATTTGTGCTGAGCGCCCTTGCCCGTCCGGCCGTTGGGGCTTGTGCGCTTCGCCCGAGCAGTCTGGGTGCGAGCAGCCTTTGACTTCGATGTCAATCGCTTGGTGCCGGCCGGCATCGGTCCAACCTCACGTGTGTGCTGCTTGAATGGGAGGGTCGCCGCGCCGCAGGGTACCATCGCGACGCTTCCGGACCCGACCCGCCCACGTCACCGGCGGTGCGGGACCGTCAGCCAGGTGAGTGACGAGGACGGCGTTGGCGCGGGCTCCGCGGCCGGAATCAGCGGCGTCAGGTCACCGCTGCACGTGCACGCTGCATCCCCGAGAGGTGCCACCCCGTACAGCGTCTCGATGGTCCGCAGAGTCCCGCCGTGATCGAGGGGTAGTGCGGTTGTGAGGTGCTCCTGCTGACTGGCGGTGATCACGATGGTGGCGATGTGCCCGCCAAATGCGCCGCCGCAGCAGCCGCTGTTGTCCGAGCCCTCGTCCCAGGTGATGATCACGAGGCCGTTCCGCCGGAACCACGATGACTCGAGCACCGGCGTGAGCTTCGTCTGCAGCCACGAGTCC
>JAFALX010000270.1 GCA_019234035.1 Candidatus Dormiibacterota bacterium
CTGCGACAGGGTCCGGCTGCGCGTCCAGCTCTCGAGAGCGGACCGTTGCTGTGGCGTGAGGGTGATGACGGTGGCAGGACGAGGCATGCGCCGATCATCGACGATATCTTGTTGCCGTGCTCACCTATTCATGAATCAAAGGACTAGCTCCTCAGCCGGCGCCCGCGTGCGCCAGTGAGTCGAGCTGGTCGGCGTGCTCCTCGAGATGCCCGACGAGGAACTCATCGAGGATTCGCTGCACGTCCATGACGCCGCGCGTCGTGTGCAGGCCGCGAGCCGACCATGCGCTCTCGTCGAGCTCCTCGATGAACAGCCGCAGCGTCTCGAGGTCGGAGTGCGTAGCGATCCACAGCACGCTGATGGGTTGTGTGCGGTCGCGTTCGATCGCCCCCAGGCGACCCGGGTCGGTTGACACGCGGCCGAACGCCACCGGCTCATCCGTGTAGCGATCGACGACGAGCTGCGTCTGATCGATCCAGAAGGGGATGAACTCGGCGAGGTGCGCCCACACCTGCCCGGCCTCCCACTGCTCGCCCGATTTCGCATCGGCGGTCGTGCGCGCTTCGTCGGCGACCGCGGTCGTGCTTCGCGCAGCCAGCCTGGCCTCGACGGCGTCGAGCCGTTGCAGCAGGTCGGTGCGCTCGGTCATCGCAATGGCCTCGCCGGTGCGCCTTCCACGACGCGGTTTCGCAGCACGCCCAAGCGATCCACCTCCAGCTCCACGACATCTCCCGGCTGCAGCCACGGGTATGCGTCCGCCCCATGCACCAGCGAGAGCTCGAGGATGCAGCCCGTGCCGCACGTCCCCGAACCGATGACGTCGCCGGGTCGCACCCACGTGCCGCGCGAGGCGTAGGCGAGCATCTCGCCGAAGCTCCAGTAGATGCCGGCAAGTGTGGCGCGCGAGTACTCGCGTCCGTTGACGCGCGCGACCATGGCCAGGTCGTATGCCTTGGCGCTCCTCGCGGACTCGAGCTCGTCCGGCGTGACGAGCGCCGGGCCGAGCGAGGTGGCGAAGTCCTTGCCCTTCACCGGTCCCATGCTCAGCTTCATCTCGCGTCGTTGAATGTCGCGCGCGCTCCAATCGTTCATGACGCAGAAGCCGGCGATGTGCCCCGCCGCCTCGTCCGGGCTGAGATCGTGGCCGGCGCGTCCGACGATTGCAGCAACCTCGAGCTCGAAGTCCATTTCTCGTGAGCCGGGTGCGATGGGCACATCGACATCGGGCCCCAGCACGGCATACGGGCTGCTGAAGTAGAAGACCGGGAGCTCGTACCAATTCGGGTCCATCGTGAGGCCGCGCCGCTCGCGCGCAACACGCACGTGCTGCTCGAAGGCGTAGAAGTCGCGCACGGTCGGCGGGTCGGGGACCGGTGCCAACAACTGCACGTCAGCGATCGCGTGCACCTCCGACGGATCCACGCGTGCTCGATCCGCCGCGTGCGCCATGCGCTCGCCGTCATCGCCGAGCAGCTCGAGCAGCGTCAGGCCGGGTTCGAGCCCGTGCACGGACTCGCCGACGACGAGCCCGACGCGGCCCTCGTGGCTCCCCGCGCGATACGTCACCCAGCGCATGTGTTGCTTCCCTGTGTCTGTTTGGAGCGAACCACACTACCTATACTGGCCTTCCACCTGGGGAGGTGGCTGAGAGGCTGAAAGCGCCCGCCTGCTAAGCGGGTGAGGGATGTTAAGTCCCTCCGGGGGTTCGAATCCCCCCCTTCCCGCCACAGCGCTTCGCCTGCTTCCGATGTGGCGCACGAAGTTGCACATGAGGTGCTTTGTGATGAGCACCGGCACCACCGTTGTGCAGCGACACGTGATGCATTCGCATCTGTCGCCATCGCGTGCTGGCCCCTCAACGTGTGCCCCGGCGTGGTTGTGTAGCACTCTGCAAGCGCCACGGGGGGCCGACAGTGCTGTCAGCGACACTATGAGGGCGCCTGCTGGACGCGGCGGTACGCGTGGCAGCACTGCGGTGCGATACGGGCGGTGACTTCGCAGCCACCGCCCGGCCCTCCGCCCGGCGCACCCGAACCGCCACCGCCTCCGGCGGCAGTGCAACCGCCGAGCCCTCCGACTGGTCCGCCGCCCCGCGCTGCCGAGTCTGCGGCGTGGTGGCGGCGTCAGGAAGCGCTGCTTGCGCTGCTCGCGGCGGTCGCGATCGGTGTCTCCGCCTTCTTCATCTTTCAGAACAGCGCGTCCGCCGGTCACGAGGTGTTCCTGACCCCGCGGACATCCGTCGGCCAGGATCCCTTCACCACGTCGGTCGCCAATCCGCCGGCACCTGGGACGCCGGCCGCGGCGCCCAGCCCGGCGCCGCCGCCGAGCAACGCAGGGATTGCAACCTATGACGGCTCGACTGTCGGTCTGTACGGCGGCACCCTCAACGTCGCGGTCTGCGACAAGCGAAAGATGATCGATTTCCTTGCCGCCAACCCAGTCAAACAACGTGCGTGGGCACAAGCGCAGGGCATTGCCACAGCCGACGTGCCGTACTACATCAGCACGCTCACCCCGGTGCTGCTCCGCTACGACACGCGGGTCACCAACCACGGCTTCGTCAACGGCAACGCCAACCCGTACGAGGACGTGCTGCAGGCCGGTACAGCGGTGCTGATCGACGACTTCGGCGTTCCCCGGGCGCGGTGCTTTTGCGGCAACCCGCTGACACCGCCCATATCACTGCAGGGAACTCCGACGTACACAGGGCCGCCGTGGCCTGGGTACCAGCCGACGACTGTGATCATCGTGCAGCCGGCACCGCAGCCACAGACCACGATCATCGTCGTTGACACCGCGACGAACAAGCAGTTCCCGCTCCCCGTCGGCGGAGGGCAAACCACGGCAGCCACGGCGTCGCCGTCGCCCTCAGTCGGCGCCTCGCCTGCCGCGACTGGATCCGCGAGCGCGACGCCGTCGCTGTCGCCACAGCCCGCCTCGCAGCCGCCTCCTGGAGACCCCTACCAGATCACGATGGACTCGACAACGGCATTCGGGAACTACGTCACAGACGCGGGCGCAGTCGCGCCTGTGACGCTCGACATGTGCAAGAGCGTCATCTCCGCGACCTCGCAGAGCGGGAGCACGACGACTGCCGTCGTGAACATCGTGGGGAGCGCGATCACGCTCTATTTCACGAACACGACGCTCAAGGGCACGTACAGCCCGGCCGACGGCTCATTCGACGCGACGGGCGGCGCGCCCCTGCCACCGGGGGGCGCCCCGAGTGGTGTCACGGTGACCGGCAAGTACGAGGCGAAGGGCACCATCTCCAACACGTCGCTTTCCCCCGGAACAATGTCGGGAGCGGTGCGCGAGACGATCGAGGTGTCATCAGCGTCGCTGCCAGGTCCGGTCGACGGCGGTTGCGATTACCTCTTCACGGGCACGAAGGCCGATGTCAGCAGCAACAAGTAGTACCGCGCGTCAACGAGCCGCGGTGTCTCCGCTCGCGCTGATAGGCGCCGCGCTCGCGATTGCCGGGAGCTTCCTCCCCTGGGTGACGACACTCGGCGCGTCACTGTCGGCCTGGCAGCTCCCGCTCGCTCGCCTCGTGTCGACCAATTTCAGCGGGCCGACGATCGGGCCCTTGCTGCTGGTGACGGTGCTGGTGTTGCTGCCGCTGGCTGTGGGTCGCCCTCTGCCACTGGCGGCGCGCGTCGTCATCGCTGCGGTGGTGACCAATGCCGCGGGGATGGCATTGGTGCTGGGGATCCGGTCGAGTCCAGCAGTGACCCCAGGGATCGGCGCGGTGCTCGCGTTTGTCGGTGGCATGCTCATCGCCTTCGGCTCTCCGGACGTCCAGCTGATACCGCCGGTGTCCGGCCGGCGGCTGCGCGAGGGCGGCCAATCATGCATCGCGCCGCTGCTGATTCTGGCAGTCCTCCTCTGCGGCCCCGGAGTGGCTGCGGCGATCGGCCCAAGCGTCGTCACGCCCCGCGAGGTCGACGAGGCACATACGATCGCGGTGTCTCTCGGCATGGGACCGCTGCCCGAGCTCGACGCGCTGCTCCCCGAGCCAGGTGCGGCGGCGACCCCGCCACCAGCGCAGCAGACGCCACCTCCGACCGAGCAAACCCCACCGCCGACCGAGCAAACCCCACCGCCGACGCAGCAGACGCCACCTCCCACTGCTGCGCCGACACCGCCGCCATGTTCGGAATCGATGACCTCGACCATCACCGTGATTGACAACAGCGGATCACACACGCTCTCCGGTGGCCCGCCGTGGTCGTACAGCGAAACCGATCAGGGCGTCGTTCACGCAACGATCAATCAGTTCACCGCATGCCACGGTGACCACCTGGTGTTCACCATTCGCGATCAGTACGGCGATCTCTCGTGCGATCCGCAGATGCAACCACCAATCAGCGTCGCCATCACGCCGAATCAGCCGAAGGGCACTGTGATCAACATCTCCGTGACCGCAACGTTCGGCTCCGGCTGCTAGCCGGGAGGATCGGCGGCAGCCGGCCGCCTGCGCCTCAGATCCGGTACCGGACCATCACGACGGTGTGACGCCGCCGAGCAACCATGTCCGAGTGCGCTCACTCCGTGGTCACGTGGCGGTGCTTGCGGCGGTGCTCACCACCGCGTGCGGCGCCACGTCAGCGGCGCTTGGCACGCCAAACGATCAGGCGGGCGTTGGCGCAGGCAGCCTCGCGTCCGCCGGCCGCGCGCTGCCCAACCTGGGCAGGTTTCCGGCGAGCCTCGCGCCCACGCCCGAAGCAAGCCAATCGCCCACGCAGGCACCGGCACCCGCACCGCCTTCGGTCACACCATCCACGGTCGTGCTGCCACCGGATCCGGTGTCGGCCTTCAGCGTGCCGCCGACAATCGGTGGCTGCTCGGTGTTCCCGTCGGACAACGCATGGAACGAGGACGTCTCAGGCCTTCCGCTGGATCCCAATTCCGCGACGTACATCGCGTCGATCAACAGCACACGGCAGTTCGTGCATCCCGACTTCGGCTCCGATCCGACCTACGGGATCCCGTACACCGTCGTGCCGGGCTCGCAGCCGTTGGTGCCCATCACCTTCACCGCGTACGGCAGCGAGAGCGACCCCGGCCCGTATCCGATCCCGGCCAACGCGCCCGTCGAGTCTGGCAGCGACAGGCACGTGCTCGTGCTCGACACCGGTAACTGCCACCTCTACGAGATGTACAACTCGGTCAAGAACAGCGGGGCGGGATGGAGCTGTGACTCCGGCGCCGTGTTCGACCTCGGCAGCGACGCGCTCCGTCCCGACACCTGGACGTCAGCGGACGCCGCCGGCCTCCCGATCCTTCCCGGATTGGTGCGATACGACGAGGTGCAGTCCGGTGTGATCACGCACGCGTTGCGCTTCACCGTCGCGCAGACGCAGAACGGCTTCATCCACCCCGCGACACATCAGGCAGGCAGCGCGAACACGAGCCTGCCGCCGATGGGGCTGCGGCTGCGGCTGAAGGCATCGTTCGACCTGTCGCCCTTCCACGGCGAATCGCTCGTCATCCTGACCGCGCTGAAGAAGTACGGGATGATCGTCGCCGACAACGGCAGCAGCTGGTACATCAGCGGCTCGACCGACACGCGCTGGAACGACACCGACCTCGATCAGCTCAAGTCGGTGCCGGGCAGCGCCTTCGAAGCGGTGCGGACCGGGCCCATCCAGCACTGAGGCGGCGCTGAGGCGCGCCGCGGGCGATGCAGAATGGGGCGTCGACGCTACTGTCAGCGCGAGTCAGTTGCTCTGGGCGTGGTAGTGGTCGGAGATCTGCTGCCACGACGCTGCGTTGACCCCGCCGGGCAGCGGCGTCTTCCCGTCGAAGTAGTGCACGGCGCCCGTCTCGCAGTTGCGGTACTCGCCGGCGCTCACCACCGTTCCCGGTGGGAAGCGCACCGCATGCGACGGTGTGTCCGGCGCGGCGTGCGCGTGTGCCGGTTGCTCGCTGTGTGCGTGGTAGTGATCCGAGATCTGCTGCCACGACGCGGAATTGGGGCTCCCCGGCAACGGCGTCTGTCCGTCGAAGTAACGGATCGCGCCCGTGTCCATGTTGCGGTACTCGCCCGCGCTCACGACGGTGCCGGGTCCGAAGCGCACGCCCTGCGACGGCGCGTCGGGTGCGGCGTGCGCGCGCGCCGGCTGTTCCGCGTGCGCGTGGTAGTGATCCGAAACCTGCTGCCACGACGCCGAGTTCGGGCTCCCCGGAAGGGGTGTCTGGCCGTCGAAGTAGTGGATGGCGCCGGTCTCGAGGTTGCGGTACTCACCCGGGCTCACCACGGTCCCCGGAGCGAACTTGATGACATGAGGCTCGGTCATGGCGCCGAGTGTAGTGCAGGGCGTCGGCGCCGCCTGCGCCTTAGGCTCCGTGCACAAGCGTCCCCCGTGGTCAGGCGGACAGGCGCTGCCCGGCGATGTCGGTGAGCACCGCGGCGGCGATCTCCAGCTTCCCCAGCGGGGCGCTGAAGCAGAGGCGCACGTGCGAGGGCACGCCGAACGCGACGCCCGGCGTCAGGAGCACCCGCCGCTCGGCGAGCGCGTCGATGAAGGCGAGCGTGTCATCCCATGGGCTGCGCAGCCACTGGTAGATACCGCCCTGGGGCTCGGGCGCATCGAAGCCCGCCTCGCGCACGTGGCGCAGCACCAGGTCGCGGCGGTCGCGATACGGCTGGAGGTGGATGTCCCACGACGGCAGGTGGTACAGGGCTCGCTGCGCGGTGGCGGGCGCGTTGACGAACCCGAGCGCGCGCATGGACTGCGCCAGCCCGGTGTGCGTCTCCGGCGTCGCCAGCGACGGATGCAGCACGAGGTAGCCGATGCGCTCGCCGGCGATGCCCAGATCCTTGGAGAACGAGCGCGCCAGCACCGTCGTGGAGTACGCCGCCAGCGGCTCGGCGAGGACGTGCGGCGCGTACACCATGCGGCGGTACACCTCGTCGACGACGAGCAGCACGCGACGGCTGGTGCGCGCGTTGTGCTCGTCGAGGAGTGTGGCGAGCGCGTGGAGCTCCGCTGCGTCGAGCACATGGCCGCTCGGGTTGTTCGGCGAGTTGAGCAACACCGCTGAGGTCCGCGGCGTGAGCGCATGCGCGATTGCGTCGATGTCGAGGCGCAGCGACGCGTCCACCGGCACGGGGACGAACCGCGCGCCCGATGTCTCGCAGTACAGCCGGAACTCCGGGAAGAACGGCGCCACGCCGATGACGTCGTCGCCGGGGTCGACGAACGTGCGCAGCGCCACGGCGATCGCCGCGGCGGCGCCCGAGGTCATCGCCACGCACGCCGGCGTCACCCCCGCAAAGCCGACGTCCTCCGCCGCGCGCGCACGCACGTCCTCGTATCCGAGATTGGGCATGTAGCCGAAGCGGCCGGCAAAGCGGTCGTCCACCGCGTCGTGGAATGCGGCGACGACGCCCTCGCCGGCTTCCAGCGGCTGCCCGATGGACAGGTCGACGACACCGTCGTCGCCGTGCTCGCGGCGCAAGCGGATTCCCTCCATGAACATCCGGCGAATCCAGCCGCCATCGCGCAGCTGTGCCTTCGACCAGCGAGAGATTGTCATGGCGCTGTTCGGATTACCGCCGTCAGGCGATCGACGTCGTGCCGCGCACCCCGCCGGTGTGCCAGCTGAACGGATACTCGCGATCGGTGATCTGCCGCGCCAGCGTGGTGCGCTGCAGCGGTCGGAAGGTGTCGATCATCACGGCCAGCTCGTCGGTCTCGCGCGGACGGTCGAACGACGCCTCGAGCGCCCCGGGCTGCGGCCCGTGCGGCAGCCCGCCGACATGATGCGTGAACGAGCCCTGCTTGATGCCGCGGCGCGCGGCGTAGTTGCCATCGACGTAATACAGGACCTCGTCGGAGTCGAGGTTGCTGTGGTGATACGGCAGCATCACTGCGTCCGGGTCCCAGTCGAGCTTGCGCGGGACGAAGGAGCAGATGACGACGTTGTGCGCGTTGAACGTCTGGTGGAAGGGTGGGGGCACGTGGAAGCGTCCGGCGCGGGGCTCGAAGTCGTGGATGTTGAACGCGATCGGATAGATCGTGCCGTCCCATCCCACCACGTCCCACGGATGCTGATCGCGTTGGTACTTCGTGATGTGCCCACCGAACTTGAGCCACACCTCGGCGGCGCCGCTGCCGGCGTCGAGCTGCACCGGTGGCCGGAAATCGCGCTCGGAGTACGGAGCGAACTCCGTGAGCTGCCCGTTGTTCGCGCGATAGCGGGGAGGCGCGTCGACGAACCCTGTCACCTCGAGACAGAGCACCTTGGTGCCCTTTGGCTCGGCGAGGTCGATGCGATACACCGTGCCGCGCGGGATCACCAGGTAGTCATGGCGCCCGAACGCGAGGCTGCCGAACTGGGAGTGCAGCGTGCCGGACCCCTCGTGCACGAACAGCACCTCATCTGCGGATCCGTTGACGTACAGCGCCTCCTGCTGCCGTGCCGGCAGCGCCAGGCCGATCTTGATGTCGTCATTGACCATCAACCACTGCCGGCCGGTGACCAGGTCACTCTCGATCGCGAGGTCGGATCCCTTGAGATGACCTTGGGCGTGCACCTGCTCGCGGTCGATCGTCATGGCGTCGGCCGTTCCTTCACTCAGGTCGTGCGCCGCCTCCGGCATGAAGCGGTGATACAGCAGCGACGACGGCCCGCTGAACCCCTCACGTCCGAAGAGCTCCTCGTAGAGCGGCGAGCCATTCTCCTGAAAGCGCATATGCCGCTTGCGCGGGATATTTCCAAGCACTCTGTACGGGCGCATCGACCAAGCCTACTGCTGCGCGCCGCAACTGGGGTGCGGACGCGGTGACAGCGAGGGGCACTCACCCGAAGGGGTGACCCTCACGGAGGCGAGCCGGACGTTCCGACGAGCGTGGGGCGAGCCGAGTTGCGGGGTCCCCGCGAATCGTCAGATTTCGTGGGGTGCAGGTCGAGGCGCGAGCCGCATCGCGGCTCGACGCCGTGGTCACCCCGCAGTGGCGAGTGCCCCTCGCTGCAGACCACGCACGCGCGCTCTACAGGTTGCCGCGCGCAGCCTGTTCGCGTTCGATCGATTCGAACAGAGCCTTGAAGTTTCCCTTGCCGAAGCCCTTGCTGCCCTTTCGTTGAATGACTTCGAAGAACAACGTGGGGCGATCGCCCACCGGGCGGGTGAAGATCTGCAGCAGGTAGCCGTCGTCGTCGCGGTCGAGCAGGATCTTGAGGTCGCGAAGGCGGTCGAGGTCCTCGTCGATGCCGTCGGCGCGTGCCCCGAGCGCGGCGTAGTACGCGTCTGGCGTGTTGAGGAACTCGACGCCATGCTCGCTCATCGCCGACACCGTTGCCACGATGTCGTCGGTGTGCAGCGCGATGTGCTGCACACCCGAGCCGCGGTAGTAGTCGAGATATTCCTGGATCTGCGAGGCCTTCAGGCCCACCGCCGGCTCGTTGATCGGGAACGTGATCTGCGTCCGCGGGTCGCGCGTGACCTTGGAGCGCAGCGCGCTGTACTGCGTCGCGATGTCGTGCTCGTCGAACTCCTGGAACACCTGGAAGCCGAAGACCTCGGAGTAGAACGAAACCCAGTCGTCCATGCGACCCACGTCGACGTTACCCACCGCGTGGTCGATGAAGCGCAGTCCGACGCCGCCACCGGCGCGGCTCTCGTCGCGATAGCCGGGCCAATGCACACCCTGGTACTCGTCGCGCTCCACGAAGGTGTGCACGGTGTCGCCGTACGTCGCGATGCTCGCATGCGTGATCACGCCCCGGCTGTCGACGGCGCGCGCCGGCTCCGCGATCCCGCGTGCGCCGCGGCGCGTGGCCGCCTCGTACGCCGCGGTGGCATCCTCCACACGAAGCGCGATGCGCTTCACGCCGTCGCCGTGCAACCACACGTGCTCGGCGATCTCCCCCTCGGGGGTCAGCGGAGCGGTCAGCACCAACCTGACCTTTCCCTGCTGGAGCACATACGAGGCGCGGTCACGAACCCCCGTCTCGGGGCCGGCGTATGCGATGACATCGAATCCGAAGGCGTTGCGGTAGTGGTACGCGGCCTGGCGCGCGTTGCCGACGTACAGCTCGACGTGATCGGTGCCCTGCAGCATGGGCACCTGGATATCGGGAGTGGTCTCGAGTGTCGCCGTCACGCGGGCACCGCCTCGAGCTCCAGCTCCTTGCGCTTGGTCTCGAGGCCGTCCCAGAACACCTTCACGCCGGTGAGCATCTCTTCCGCCCCCTGCAAAAACTTCTGCTGATCGAACCCCGGTCGTTCGAACGCGCCGCGGAGCTCGTCCATGGTGTGCGCGGCGTGCTGGTCCTCGACGCGGTCGTGCCAGGTGAAGAACGCCAGCCGCAGGTCGGGGCATTCGCGTCGCTTGTAGGAGTCCAGCCCGTGAATGAGCTGCTTCCAGAATCCCGCGGCGGCCCAGTGCTCGACCGCAAATGACGCGCCTTCCGCGACGTCGGGATCGTCCGACCCATAGATGCGCGCCAGCTCGTCGCAGAAGAACAGCGTGGAATCGCGGCCGAACCTGCGCTTGCCGAGGTCGTCGAAGTCCAGCCCGACGGCGCGGCCGACGCTCACGAGCCACTCGAAGTGACGCGCCGAGAACCGGTACACGCCACCGTCGACCGTCCCTTCGGTCGAGACGAGCTCGGGATCGCCCTCGCGATCCTTCTCCGCGTCGCTCTTCGACGCCGGTGTGCTCGGCGACGTGCGGCCGCTGTTGAAGACGACGCCCAGCTCGTTGACCAGGATCTCGCACGATTCGCGCGCCTGATCGATGCTCGGCGAGTTGATGGTCTTCAGCAGCTGGGCGACGATGAACAGGTTGCTGAAGACGGAGAACTGCTGGATCAGATCGCGAACCTGTTCGCGGTTGGCCTGACCCTGGTCGAACCAGATGCAGTAGTCGTTGTGGGTCACGACGGGGTGTGACATGACGACCTCGCGGACCTGCTCGAGGAAGGTGTCCCAATCGTGGCGGACGCCCGCCGGACCCTCCACCTCTGTGAACGTGGCTGCCATGAATTGCAACTCCTGAGGGCCTGGAAATTTGTGTGGATATTCTCCTCCGTGGAACCTCGCTTGTCCATGATCTGGTGCCAGCCATGGACGATTTGCCAGCTTGAGGTATCATTGCGCGCGAAATGTCCACTGTGACCACGGCCCAGGCCGCAGCGTCTGGACGCGATGCCCCGGCGCCGCTCGACCAGGTGGATCGCCGCATCCTCGAGCTGCTCGGCGAGGACGGCCGGATGTCGATCGCAACCCTCGCCGAGCGGGTCGGCATCTCGCGAGCTGGGGCCTATTCCCGGATGGAGCGGCTGCGGGCCGACGGGGTGCTCGAGGGCTTCAGCGCCCGCGTGCGCCCCGCACGCCTCGGTCTCGGTATCACGGCGCTGGTGCTGATCTCCGGGCGGCAGCCGGCCTGGCGGACCTTGCGCGCCGAGCTCGCGCGGATGCCGGAGGTGGAGTACTGCGCCTTCACGACGGGCGAGTACGACGCCCTGATCCTGGTGCGCGCGCCGAATGTCGAGACGCTGCGCGACGTGATCCTCGAGCGGCTGCAGGCGTCTGAGACGGTGCGCGCGACCCAGACGATCTTCGTGCTCGACGAGGTGGTGCGCAGGCCGTACGTCCTGCCCGGCTGAGACCGGGCGCAGCCGATACGGGGAGCGCCCGATCGGGTAACGGACCGGTTATCACGCCGAACCGGTTTGCGGCGCCGCGGACGATCAGTGGTGATGTCCGGCCCCGCTGTGTGCTGCCCCAGCTGCTGGTCGTGGTCCGAGCTGGGAAAGTCGGCGACGTGCGCCAGGTGCGGCACGCCCTTGATCCATGCGGACGGACGAGTCGTCGCCCAGGCCGCAGCACCTGCGCCGCCGCAGATCGGGTACGCGCCCGGACCACCGGTGATGGCCGCCGGCATGCCGCCCGCGCCGCCACCCGGACCGCCGGGATGGCCGCCGGGTGCGGCGAGTGCCCCAGTGCTCAGCGGACCCGCGTGGGCTGCGGCCCCGGCCGGAGCGCAGGGCCGCGACTGGGTGACCATCTGCCGCTGGGCGTACGGCGTCTACGCGGCGGTCGTCGTCATCGGGTTGGTGATCTTCGGACTGCTCGTGCACCACCTGACGGTGCCCATCGCGTCGCCGAACGGAGGCACCACGAACGCGGAGGTCGACCTCGGCCCCGCATTCGCCGTCGTCGCGATCATCGCGGCGCTGCTGTTCGCGCTGGTGATCTGGCTGCTCCGCTACACCGTCGTACGCGCGATCCTGCTGGGACTGCAGGCGCTGGGACTGCTCGGGACGCTCGGCAACGCCACTGCGGTGAGCGGCGGTGCGGCGCTCACCACCGGGGTGATCGTCGGGGCGGCGTTCAGCGTCGGCTTCATCGTGCTGCTCACGCTCTCACTGATCTATCGCCGCGGCAGCTGATCCGCCCGGCTGAATCCGCACCGCGCTGAGGAGCCGTGCGAGCTGACTCCCGGCCGCCGCTTACCGCACCTCGAAGATCGCCTCGAGCTCCACTGCAGCGCCGAGCGGGAGTTGCGCCACCCCCACCGCGGCGCGCGCGTGCCGGCCACGGTCCTCGCCGAAGACCTCGATGAGCAGGTCGGATGCCCCGTTGATGACGAGCGACTGCTCCGTGAACGTCGCTGTGCTGTTCACGAATCCCGAGATCTTGATGACCGCGGTCACACGGTCGAGCGACCCCAGCGCGGCGCGTGCGCTGGCGAGGATGTCGAGCATGGTTGTGCGCGCCAGCGCGTAGCCGTCGTCACGCGACACGGAGTCGCCGAGCCGACCGGTCACGACTGCGCCGTCGCGCTTGCAGACGTGTCCGGAGACGAACAGCAGTGAGCCGCTCTGCCGCGTCATCGCGTAGTTGGCGACCGGTGCCGACGCCGCCGGCAGCTCGATCCCCAGCTCGGTGATGCGCTGCTCGGTGCTCACGCGCTGCTCAGTAGTCCTGCAGGTAATCCGCGTTGTCGCCGAACGACTCGGGCTCGAAGCCGAAGGCGGCGGACACGGAGTCGAGTCGTGTGATGTTGTTGACCGGCAGCATGCGCAGCTGATCGAGGGTGAGGGGCGGGTTGGGCAGCACCGTCTGCATCAGGAAGGCGAGCGGCACCATCGCGGGAACCGGGGCGTGCACGGTGAAGCGATGCGCCCCGATCGCCGCCTTGATGATGCCGACGATGTCGTTGTACGAGAGGTGCTCGGGGCCGCCGATCGTGTGCACGCGATGGCTCGGCCCGCGCTGCAAGGCGACGAGCACACACTGCGCCACGTCATCGATCGAAATGGGCTGAAACAACGTCGAGCCGTCGCCCGCGATGACGGTGACCGGGGTGAGTCGGATCACGCGCGCGAGCAGCGTGAAGAACCCGTCGCCGGGACCGAAGATGAGGCTCGGGCGCAGGACGGTGAACGGCACACCGCTTCCGACCACCGCCTCTTCGCCGGCCCACTTCGTCTGCAGGTAGGGAAACGCAGGATTGGGATCGGCGCCGTTGGCGCTCTGATGAATGAGGTGCGGCACACCGGCGGTGCGTGCCGCCTCGGCGACGTGCTCGGTGCCGACCCGGTTGACGAGGTCGAACGTCGCCGAGCCGTGCTCGCGAATGATCGCGACCAGGTTGATGACGGCGTCACAGCCGGCGAACGACTCGGCGAGGTTCGCCGAGTCGGTGACGTCGGCGCGAACGAACTTCACGCTCTTCGGCAGCAGGCGCGCACGCGTGCCGCGTGCGATGGCCACGACGTCGTGGCCCGCCTTGGCGAGCGCGCGGACCGTGTGCATGCCCACGAACCCCGTGCCGCCCGTCACCGCAACCCGCACGCCGTGTCCTCCTGACACCCCCGCACACCGACCGGCAGCGAAGCCTGAGGCCTTGCAAGGCGAACATGCGTTCGCTATACTGAGGTTCCTGCCTCGGCGTTCCTGCTCCCCGTCCCGATGAGGCGCGAGCTTCCACGGAGGAGCGATGACCGGAGAGCGATCTCCCGATTCTCTTGATGCTGCGCTGGCGACCCTGAAGCGTCGCTACGGGCCCAAGGCACTGCGTCGCGGCAACGCGGCCGAGGCGGCGGCGGTGTGGCCCACCGGCGTCCCCGCGATCGACGACGTCCTCGCCCCTGGCGGCCTGCCCCGTGGCCGGCTCACCGTGCTGGCAGCGGGCACAAGAGGCGGCCCCTCGGGGCGGCTCACCCTCCTGCAGTCGCTCGCCGCCC
>JAFALX010000068.1 GCA_019234035.1 Candidatus Dormiibacterota bacterium
TCCCACCGGCGTCGGTCTCGCGCATCCGACCACGATGCAGCTCGCGCTCGACGAAGCCGGCGCGCCGCGCATCGTGCTGGCCGCGGCCGCGGCGGCGGTGACGCGTCCCTTCGGAATGCGCGGCGTCTTCTATCGCGTCGCAGGCGCCGGCGTGAACGCGATCGACGGTCCCTCGAAGCTCAACCTGCCCCCGTACGACACCTGGGCGACGAAGGCCCCGGTCGATCCGCAGGGGGCGGCAGGGCACATCGCCGCGGAGCTGCGGCGGCGTACCGGACGCAGGATGTCGGTGGCGATCATCGACGCCAGCGACCTGGGCGCCGAGGTCTTCGCCGTTGCCGGCCCGGTGCCGCACGACGACGTGCTCGCCGTCGTCGCGGACAACCCGCTGGGCCAGAGCGACGAGCAGACGCCGTTCGGACTGGTGCGCCGGATGTCTCCCGCAGCCAACGCTCCGGTTTCGGAGCCGGTCGCGGCAGCGGTCTGACGACGGGAGATCGACCGACGATCGATCCGGCGACGGGGCTGCGAGGAGCACCGGAGGTCGAGCTGGTGCGCTGGGCCGAGATCGACGTCGGCGCGCTGCGCCACAACGCCGCACAGATGAAGGCAACGCTGGCGCCGTCGGTGCAGCTGCTCGCCATGGTGAAGTCGAACGGCTACGGGCACGGCGCCATCACCGCGTCACTCGCGGCCCTTGCCGGCGGCGCATCGTGGCTCGGCGTCTACGCGCCGGACGAGGCGCTGGCACTGCGCCACGCCGGGTTCACCGAGCGGCTGCTCGTCGCCGGCTGGAGTCCGCGCGAGACGCTCGGCGCGCTGGTCGCCGATGACGTCGACGTCACCGTGTTCGACGCAGCCGGCGTCGATGCCGTCAGTGCGGCTGCGGAGGCCTGCGGGGCACGCGCCCGCGTGCACGTCAAGATCGACAGTGGGCTCGGACGTCTCGGAGCGCGACCGGCGGGTCTTCCAGAGCTTGTCGACGCCCTGCGGCGCACGGCGGATCGCGTGGAGGTCGCCGGCGTGTTCACGCACTTCGCCGACCCCGAGCGCAATCCGGATTTCACGGCCGAGCAGCACACGAGGTTCCTCGCCGCGGCGGAGGAGCTCAAGGTGGTCGCGCCGGGAGCGCTGCTGCACACGTGCGGCAGCGCCGCGATTCTCGCGTTTCCGGAGATGCACCACGACCTGGTGCGCCTGGGAATCGCTCTGTACGGCTATGCGCCGGTCGACCTCCTCGGCGCCGTGACGCTGCGCCCGTGCATGACGGTGCTGGCTCGCGTGGCGCAGGTGAAGGACGTCGACGCGGGCGAGACCGTCGGCTACAACCGCGCGTGGACGGCGAGCGCGACGCGTCGCATCGCCACCGTCGCCATCGGATACGGACAGGGCATCCCGCGCGCGCTCTCCAACCGCGGATCGCTGATGCTCGGCGGCCATCGCTGCCCGATCGTCGGCATCGTGAACATGGACCAGGTGACTGTCGACGTCACCGACATCCACGGCGTCTCGGTCGGCGACGTCGCCATGTTCTTCGGTGTCCACGGCGGCGTGCAGATCGGCGCCGACGAGGTGGCCGCGGAGCTCCAGACGATCCCCCACGAGCTGATCTGTGGCATCTCCGCGCAGGTGCCTCGGATCTCGGTCGGCGAGCTCGCAGAGGGCGGGTGACGGGTGCCCGGTTCGGGTACCGTGAGGCTGTGACCACCCCCCTGAGAATCGCTGCCGCGCAATACGCGCCGCGGGTCGGCGAGGTCGAGTGGAATCGCGCCGAGGCCGTCCGCCAGGCGACCACGGCCGCCGAGCAGGGCGCCCGCCTCATCGTGCTGCCGGAGCTGGCGTCGAGTGGCTACGTCTTCACCAGCAGGGACGAGGCGGCGGCGACATCGGAGCCGGTCGACGGAGCGTTCACGGCGGCGCTGCACGAGGTGAGCGCGCGCTTCGGTTGCGTGATCGTGGCGGGGTTCAACGAGCATGCGCAGACGGTGCGGCACAACAGTGCGGTGATCGTCGGGCCGGCAGGGCCACTCGGTGTCTATCGCAAGCTGCACCTGTTCAACGACGAGCAGACGTGGTTCGCGCCGGGCGACGGCCTCGTGGTCGCGGACACGCCCGCCGGTCATGTCGGCGCCGTCATCTGCTACGACCTTCGCTTTCCCGAGGCCGCCCGCGCGCTGGCGCTCGCCGGCGCGGAGATCATCGCGGTTCCCACCAACTGGGTGGCATCGTTCAAGCGGACGGTCTGGGACGATCGCGGCTACGTTCAGGGTGACCATCTGGCGATGGCGACCGCGGGACAGAACGGCGTGGTCATCGCGTGCGCCGACCGCGTCGGGGTCGAGCGCGACGTGCGCTTCATCGGCGCGTCGATCATCGTGGGGCCCGACGGCTGGCCCGTCGCCGGACCGGCGAGCGCGGACGGCGACGAGCTGCTCGTGGCGGACGTCGACATGGACGACATCGCGACGATGCGGCGGAGCACGCCGCGCAATCACCTGTTGAACGACCGGCGGCCCGACGCCTATTCCGTGCGCGAGACGCGTGGAACAGAGTCGGTTCCGGTTTGAGGCAGACGCTCCACTGAGTCCCGCGGTCAGCGTCAGCGCGCTCCTGGAGGACCTCAACGCGCCGCAGCGCGAGGCGGTCGAGGCTCCCAACGGTCCGCTGCTCATCTTTGCGGGCGCGGGCAGCGGCAAGACACGCGTCCTCACGCACCGCATCGCCTACGTCATCGCGACACGTGGGGTCCGCCCCGAGGAGATCTGCGCGGTCACGTTCACCAACAAGGCGGCGCGCGAGATGCGCGGCCGGGTGGAGCAGCTGATCGGCTCCAGCATCAAGGGCATGTGGCTGGGCACGTTCCATGCGCTGGGGGCGCGGCTGTTGCGCCGCGACGGTGACGCCATCGGCATCCCGCGCGACTACACGATCTACGACGAGGCCGACCGAACCGCGGCGATTCGCAACGCGCTGCGCGCCGAGGGGCTGGACGACAAGCGCTACACACCGTCACGTGTGGGCAGCGTGATCAGCGGGGCCAAGAACGAGCTGATCGACGCGCGCGACTTCATGGCGCGGGCGAACGGCGAGTTCGACCGCACGATCGGGCGCGCGTACTACGCATACGAGCAGGAGCTCGATGCGGCGTCGGCGGTGGACTTCGATGACCTGCTGTTTCGCGCGGTGGTCCTGCTGCGCGACTCCGAGGATGTGCGTCGCTACTACCAGCACCGTTTCCAGCATCTGTTCATCGACGAGTACCAGGACACGAACCACGCGCAGTACGAGCTGGTGAAGCTGCTCGCTGCCGAGCATCGCAACCTGACGGTGGTGGGGGACGACGATCAGTGCCTGGTTGCGGGGACGCTGGTGACGCTGGACGACGGGACACAGCGTCCGATCGAGGACGTTCGACCCGGAGACCGTGTGAGATCAGGCTTCGGGAGTGGGGCGTTCGGTACTGCGCACGTCACGCGCGTGGCGCAACGAACCGCGAGATCACTGGTCACGATCACCACCGCAGCCGGCCGCACGCTGACGAGCACCCCGGAGCACACTCACTTTGCGGGGTATCCGGGGCACGCTTCAGCCGCGGAGCAGCAATTCGAGCTCGCAGCCACCGTCCCGCAACGCACGATAGTCGTGGAGCAGCCACGTCGAACGGCGAGGCTCGGGTCAGCGCCGCTGCCGGAGCTGCCGTTCACTCGTGCGGACTCGGTGGTGCCAGCAATGGCGATGTTCGATGAGAACGGTGACCCCGACGTCGTCGCCACCGTCGTATGTTATGACGCCATTCGACGCGTGTATGACCTCGACGTCGAGCCGACGCACAACTTCGTCGCGAACGGCCTCGTCACCCACAACTCCGTCTACGGCTTCCGCGGAGCAGATGTGCGCAACATCCTCGCGTTCGAGCGCGACTACCCGGACGCGACCACCGTGACGCTCGAGCAGAACTACCGCTCCACGCAGCCCATCCTCGACGTCGCCCACTCGGTGATCAAGCGCAACGAGCAGCGCGCGGACAAGAAGCTGTGGACCGACCATCGTGGTGGCGAGCCCGTTCGCCTCATCTCCGTGTACGACGAGCGCGAGGAGGCACTCTGGATCGCCGGCGAGATCGAGCGCCTCGTCGCCCGTGAAGCAGTGTCCCTGAGTGAATGCGCGGTCCTGTATCGCACCAACGCGCAGTCGCGCGCCTTTGAGGAGGTGCTGCTGCGCCGCGGGATCCCGTACCGCCTCGTGGGCGGCATCCGCTTCTACGAGCGCAAGGAGGTGAAGGACGTTCTTGCGTACCTGCGCCTCTGCGCCAACCCGCGCGATGCCGTTTCGTTTGCGCGCGTGGTCAACGTCCCCCGCCGGAAGATCGGTGACCGCACCGTGGCCGAGCTCGAGCGCCTGGCTCGCAAGAAGCGCATCGCGCCACTCGAAGCCGCGAAGCGGCTCGACGAGACAGAAGGTCTCGGAGCGGCGGCGATGCAGGCGATCGCCGGCTTCTCCGCACTCATGGACAAGCTGCGCGATGAGGCGTCGCGGATGCCGCTGCCGGTGCTGGTCGACAGCATCCTCGTCAACACCGGATACCGCGACATGCTGCGCGACGGCACACCGGAGGGCGAGGAGCGCTGGGGCAACGTGGTCGAGCTCTCCGGACTCGCGGCCGAGTACGAGGATGTGCCACCGCCCGACGGGTTGACGCAGTTCCTGGAGAACGTCGCGCTGGTCAGCGACGTCGACAGCGTCGACGACAAGGACCAGGGCGTGCTGCTCATCACGCTGCACCAGGTGAAGGGCCTGGAGTTCGACGTGGTGTTCGTCGCGGGGATGGAGGAGGGGCTGCTGCCGCACGTGCGCTCACTCGAGGAGGGCGACTCCGGTATCGCCGAGGAACGCCGCCTCACCTATGTGGGCATGACGCGCGCGCGCCGCCACCTCTACCTCCTCCATGCCTTCCGCCGGCACCTCTACGGCACGCCGCAACTCGCCGAGGCGTCGCGCTTCCTGCGCGAGATCCCGCCCGACCTGATCGAGCTGGCGGCACGACCCGGCGGGCGGCTCGTGGACGACGTGCGCCGCCCCGGCTCGGTGCGCCAGGCGGTGCATGCGCGCGCGGTGCAGGCGAACCCGGTCGTCGTCGCGCCGCAGCGATACCGCGAGGGGATGCGCATCCGTCACGACCGATACGGCGAGGGAACGGTGCTCAAGAGCACGATGACGCGCTCCGGCGAGGAGCTGGTGATCAAGTTCGACGAGGCCGGCGTGAAGATCTTCGCCGTGGGCGACGCCACGCTGTGGCCGGTGCAGCCCTAGTGGGACGCCAGTGTGGTCGACCGGAAGTTTCTTGCATCTTCACTGGCCCTGACGGCGGGCGGCTGCGCCGCTGATGCCGTCGTCAAGGGGCCCGGCGCTGCCTCGTCACGCATCGCCTAGATGCGCTCCTCGGCGCGCCACCCTTTCCTTGGCACCGGCCATCATGGCCGCGAATATGCTGCGAACCTCCGGTCGACCACACTAGATGGCGACCGACGACATCACGGCCATTGCTGACGCCGACCGCGAACGCGTCTCTGAGCTACGCAGGACGATCGAGCACCATGCCCATCAGTACTACGTGCTCGACCAGCCGGAGATCACGGACGCGGACTACGACGTGCTGTTCCGCGAGCTGCTCGACCTCGAGACGCGCTACCCGGATCTGCAGACGGTGGATTCCCCCACGCAGCGCGTCGGCGGCGCGCCGTCCGAGGCCTTCCGCAAGGTGCGCCACCGCACACCGATGCTCAGCCTCAGCAACGCGTTCTCGCACGACGAGGTGCGCGAGTTCGTGCGCCGTGTGGAGCGTGGCGTCGGGACGGTCGACGAGTACGTCTGCGAGCTGAAGATCGACGGCCTCGCCATGTCGCTGACGTACCGCGACGGCGAGTACGTGCAGGCGGCCACGCGCGGCAACGGTATCGAGGGCGAGGACGTCACGGCGAACGTGCGCACCATCCGCTCGGTGCCGGTCACGTTGCGCAGGGAACCGGTGGCGCCGCAGCACGAGTTCGAAGCCCGCGGCGAGGTGTACCTCCCGAAGGCCGCCTTCGTTGCCCTCAACGCGCGTCTCGAGGAGGCCGGCAAGCCGACGTACGCCAATCCGCGCAACGCCGCCGCCGGTGCGGTGCGCCAGCTCGATCCGACGGTCACGTCACAGCGCGGG
>JAFALX010000143.1 GCA_019234035.1 Candidatus Dormiibacterota bacterium
AAGCCGGCATTGATCGGCGTGTCCTTGGAGTAGTGCTCGTGGCGGTCGACCAGCACATGGCGCGCATATTCCGGGCGGTTGACCAGGAACGATTGCGGCTGGCCGGCGGCATAGACGAAGCAGTCGCCCTTCCGACGCGCGAGCACCGCGAGGATGTGCAACGGGTCGCGGCGCGTCGTTGGTTCTAGTGCTGTGACCAAAAGGGCTTCCCAACCTTGGAGCGGTGGTCCGGGGATTGTAGGCACACCTCCACAGGTGGAGAGCCCGGAGCTGCCGGGCTCCGAGCTCTCCGCGTACGGCGCGCCGGGGCCGGCAGGCGCAGCGCGCGCCTCACCCCGGCGGCGTCAGGACCGGTGGCCGGCCGGGAAGATGCTGTCTCGATCCATCTCTCGTTCCCCGTTGTCTCCGTGCCTCGCGGCGATGTCCAGTCGGTGTCGATGGTCCAGAAGATCCGGGAGCCGGCCATGAGTCCGGCCCCCGGTTGCCCGCCTCAGCAGCCGCGGTGGCCCTGCACGTAGATGCAGGTGCCGGAGCTGAGACCCGACGACCCCCCTGGTGCGGTGGAACTTGTCACCGTCGCCGGGCCGGCGCTGGGTGTGGTGGAGAGACGGATCACGTATCCGCCCGCCATCGCTGCGATGAGCAGCACCAGCGCCGCTAGGACGAGCCATGCCTCCCTCGGGGCGTTGCGAACTGGAGCCTGTGCCTGCATGCCTGTTTCCCTCTGGACCTCCGCCTACCGCCTCGGTCGGTCGTTTGTCCACACTCCCTACGGCGCCAGGAATCGCCTGGCGATGTCAGGAACCGCGGCGTGCTCAGATCAGCGCCGGGCCGTCCAGCGGGTGGGCACCGGGGGGTCGTAGACACAGAACGCGCCGGTGCGGACCGAGTGGCGCAGGTGGCGCCCGAGCTCCGCGTCCGACGCGGCGATGCGCGTGATGGTTTCGCGCAGCCGCCAGGTCACCGCCTTGCGCGCGCGCTCCGCAGGATCGAGCGCCCGGCGGCTCTTGCCCATGAGCCCGACCGCCGCCCCGAGCTCGTCGATGATGAAGTCGCGCTCCTGCCGGGCTCGCGAGGCGCGCTCCGGATCGTTGGCAGCCTCGGCGTCGTTCACCTCGGCCTCGAGGTCGACAAGGCGCTGGCGATATTCCTGCCGGGCGCGCTCGTCGAGGACCTCGCCGGCGTCGCCCTGCGGCGCCAGGCCGGCGTCGGTGGCGCCGCGCCCGCGCGCAGCCCCAATCGGCGTCGCCGCCCCGGCCAGATCGACCGCCGCGATCTCGATCCCCGGGGTGCTCAGCAGCCGCGCCAGATCACGCAGGCCCTTGGTGTCCTTGAGGCGGACGACGCGACCGGCGTACGTCAGCGTCCAGAACTCGCCCTCGCGGGTGAGCGAGTTCCCGGCAGCGGCGGGGGCCGGCAGTGCAGCTGCGGCGCTCCCCCGCGGCGAGAGAACCCTGAGGCGCACCGCTGCCACGGAGGCGCCCGCAACGTTCACGGGGACGTTCACCGCCTCGGCGGTGGCCACACCATCGGGGAGATGCGTGCGAAGCCGCTCGAACGCCTCCTCGGTGATGAGGATCTCGCCGCGGCCGGCAATGGCGAGCAGCCGCACCGCCACGTCCGCCGCGGGGAGCGCGCCGGTGGAGGTCGCGGAGCGCGGTCCCGAGGCGATGCCCGCGCTCAGCTCGACCCCCAGCCGCTCGGCGCCGCGCAGGATCTCCAGCGCCGCGTTCAGCGCATGGCGCGCGTGGTCCTCGTGCCACCCACCGACGTTGAAGCCGGCGGCGACCGTCTCGGCGGTGTGGAGGTCGATCACCCCGTGGTGCTGCTCCACCGCAAGCGACGCCCAGCGGCGCAACGCCGTGGCCCGCTCGTCGCTCGCCGCCGCCTGCGGATCGCGAGTGCTGACAACCACGGCGGTCATGGTCTCGTCCGCCGCCGCTCGCGACGGAACGGCGTCGTCCTCGTGGCCCAGCGCCGCGGCGAGCGACACGGCGTCGAGGGCACCCGTGGAGAGCCGGATCCCAGCCTCGGCGGCCGTCGACGCCGCCGCGCGCGCGAGCAAAATCGCGCTGCTCGCCACGGCTTCGTCGGCGACCTCCTGGAGTGCGGCGCCGGCGGCCGTCAGGTCTCCGGTCAGCCCGAGCGCCCGCCCGAGCAGGACCTTTGTGCGCAGCACCTCGAGCCGGTACCCGCCGGCCGCGAATGCGTTCACGGCGGGATTCAGCAGATCAGCCGCTGCGGGGCCCTCGCCGCGATCCATCGCCAGGCGGCCCTTGGAGCGCAGCAGCTGCCCGGGGTGCATCGCCGCGCGCGGGTGAGCGGCGACCGCGGCGACGAAGGCCGCCGCCTCGTCCCGCCGCCCCAGCGCGAGCAGCGCATAGACGACCGCGTCGCTGAGCGCGGTGCCGGCCACAGCCCACGGCTCCGCGGCGAACTCCGACGCGATGGGCTCCGCCTGCTCGAGGTCGTCGGTCGCGAGGTGGAAGCGCATCGCCACCCACCCCTGCTCCACCCGCTCCTGCCGCTGCAACGACTCCGTGCGCTGGGGCAGGAGCTCGCGCGCCGCCTCCACGTCGCCGAGCTCGATGGCGACGAGGCAGAGCAGCCCGCGGCCCCAGCCGGCCTGACCCTGCATGCCGAAGCCGCTCGCCAGGTCGATGCACTGCTGTGCCGCCCGCGCGGCGTCGATCAGCCTCGCCGCCCACAGCGCGAGCCAGCTCTCGTAGTACGGCGCGACCGTGGTCACCCACGGGTTCTCCGGGAGTGCGCGGAGCCGCGCGATGAGCGGGGGGCAGGCCTCGACCCGGCCGTAGGTCTCGAGCATGCTCAGCATGTGGATGAGCGCAGTCGACTCCAGCACGTGGAAGCCGCGGAGCCGCGCCGCCTTGCGGCTGCGCTCGAGCTCGGCGATGCCCGCGTCGAGCTTGCCGGCGAGGCACAGAGCGACCCCCAGCCAGTCGGCCGCTGACACGCGCTGCTCGATCGACCCCTGCTGCTCCGCGATGGCAATCGCGCGCTCACCGAGACGTTGCGCCTCCTCGGCGTCGAAGTCCGTGGCATGCAACCCGGACAGGCGGATGTACGCCAGCGCGAGGTCCTCGCTGGGGCCGGCGTCCTCGAGGCCGGCCCGCGCCATCTCGTACTGGCGCTTCGCCTCCGCGTAGTCCGAGCGCAGCCAGAAACATCGTCCGAGCGTGAGCCGGTGGTGCGCGGCGGTGACCGCGTCGCCACGGTCCTCGAGCGCCGTCACCCCCAGCTCCAGCTGCTCCTGCGCGGCCGGGATGTCGCCCGCCTGGAATGCGGCCTCCCCCAGCGAGCACCGCAGCCGCGCCTGGTCGCCCGCGTCGCTGCTGTGCGCCAGCGCCTGGGCGAACAGCTCCATGGCGTCGCGGGGTGCCAGGCGCCGCAGCGCCGCCTCGGCTGCGTCGACGCACGCGCGAGCCGCCTCCTCGGCGCGGCCGGCCGCGATGAGGTGGTGCGCCACCTCGGACGGATCGTCGGGCCGCGTCGCGTGCACCGCCTCCGCCGCGCGCGCATGCATGAGACGGCGGCGTGAGATCAGGATGTCGTTGTAGATCGCGTCGCGAATGAGGATGTGGCGAAACCGGTAGCCGTTGTCCCGCCGCTGATCCTCTTCGATGAGCTGCGTCTCGCGGAACGTGTCGAGCATCTCGATCAGCGACCCATCCGGCAGCGAGGTCATCCGCTGCAGCGCGGTGAAGTCGAAGCTGCGCCCGAGCACCGCGGCGGCACGCGCCACCTCGAGCTGCTTCCTGTCGAGCCGCTCCGCCCGCAGCAGGAACGCATCGGTCAGGGTTCGCGGCGTCGGCACGTCGGCCAGCGCGACCGCATCCCAGCCGGACCGCGAGACGTCGCCGATGCCGTGCTCGATCGCCTGGCGGAGCAGCTCCTCGACGGCCAGCGGAAGTCCGTCGGTCCGCTCGTGAAGACGAGCGGCGATGGCGAGTGGTGTGCTCTCCACGTCGAGGATTGCCGACGTCATCGCGGCGAGGTCGTCGACATCGAGTGGCCGCAGGTCGAGCGGATCGGCGCCGGCGCGCACCCAGCGCTGCACGGATGCGCGCACCGGGTGGCCGCGCTCGAGCTCCGACTCGCGGAGCGTGAGCACGAGCAGCGTGCCCGAGGACTGCAACCGTCGCACCACGTGATCGAGCAGCTCCTGCGTCGCCGGGTCCGCCCAGTGCACGTCCTCGATGAGAAGCAGCAACCCTCTGCTCGCGGCGATGGCTCGCAGCAGCAAAACAACGCTCTCGAACAGGCGCAGCTTGTCGAGCGACGTGCCCGTGGTGTCGAAGCGCTCATGCGCGCGCAGCTGCGGGAGGATGCGCGCGAGCGGCGCCGCCTCGTCACCGAGCGCGGCGCGCAGCTCCGCGCGCACGGCGTCGTCGCTGAGGTGCGCGGCGATGGCCTCGACGATCGGCAGGTACGGCAACGACAGGTCGCTCTCGGAGCACTCCCCTTTCAGCACGACCATCCCGAGTGTCGCGGCGAGGCTCGTGGCCTCAGTGGCGAGCCGTGACTTGCCCACCCCCGTGTCGCCGCGCACGACGGCAACCCTGCTGTCGCCGCGGACCGCTGCGAGCGCCGCCGCCTCCAGGCGCGCCAGCTCGCGATCGCGGCCGACCATGACCGGGCTCCGGACCGGGGCGAGAATGTGTCTGACCTCCTCGCGCGTGATGATGTCACTCGCCCGTCGCCGGTGGCAGTATCGAGCCACTCACCTTTTTGGCGTTGGAGGGTCAGCAATGGCGAACGCAATCAACCTCGTACAGTGCCGTCGCGGCCACAAGGGACTCACGGTGTGCACCAGCTGCTTCGGCACGGGTGTCGTGTCGAGCGGAGCGGCGGGCGGGCATTCCTATGTCAACGCGGACGGCAGCGCGCCGAACCCCAACCCGGACGCACAGGGCAACGCGGTCTGCCAGTCGTGCTTCGGTTCGGGACTGCTCGAGCCCCACTCCTGCTTCGGATCCGCCTCGGGGTGAGTCGCTCCCGCTGAGCGCCGATGCCTCATGCTCGGCGCGTGGCACGCGCAGACATGAGCTCGCATCTGCACGCCGCCGAAACGGCGGACCAGCGCCTGCGCTGGCATGTCCAGCTGCTCGGCGCCCTGCTCCGCGACGGCCTGATCAGCCAGGAGGGGTTCGACCTCCTGGAGCTCGAGGAGAGCGTCCGCGCCAAGACGAGCCGGCTGCGCGAGCAGGACGACGAGCAGGTCAGCCGCGAGCTCGACGAGCAGCTCCGCGGTGTCGACGATGCCACGGCGACGCGGCTGATCCGCGCGTTCACGCTGTACTTCCAGCTCGTCAACCTCGCCGAGCTCGAGCACCGCGTGCACCTGTTCCGCTCGATGCAGGCGCTCGGCGGGGCCGACACGCCGGCGCCGGGGACGTTCCATGACCTCTTCACCCGGGCGGCGCGAATCGAAGGTGGCCGCGAGAGCCTGGCCGCAGCCTTCGCAGAGCTCGACGTCATGCCGGTCTTCACCGCGCATCCCACCGAGGCGACGCGGCGCTCGGTGCTCGATCACGTGACCGGCGTCGCCACAGCACTGGACGCGCTCGACGCGCGCCCCGTCGAATCACCCGCACACACGGCGCTGATCCACGACATGCGCGAGCGCATCGAGATGCTGTGGCAGACCGAGGAGCTGCACACGACGCGGCCGACGGTGCTCGACGAGGCACGCAATGTTCGCATGCACCTGGGCCTGCTGATCGACGTGGTGCCGGCGATCCACGCAGAGCTGGAGCGCCGCTGGACGGAGGTGTTCAGCGAGCCGCCGCCGCCGTGGCGCCCGGTGCTGCGACTCGGCTCGTGGGCGGGCGGGGACCAGGACGGCAACCCGCACACCCGATCGGAGTCGCTCCGCGACGCGCTGCGGGGGCAGAAGCGGCTGATGCTGACCCACTTCCGCGACTCTGTTTGGGCCATCTCGGGCAAATACAGCCAGTCGACGCGGTGGACCGGCAGCGACTCCGAGCTCGAGGAGTCGATCGCCGAGGACGAGGCCGCCATGCCGCTGGCGGTGCAGTCGATGGCCGGCAGGCGTCACAGCGAGCCGTACCGGCGCAAGCTCGCGATGATGCATCGCCGCCTGGACGACAGCCTGCGCCGGCTGGACGGTCGCCCCGCGGAGCGCCCATATCTCTCGTCCGAGGAGCTGCTCGACGACCTCGACGTCGTCGATCGCGCGCTGCGCCGCCAGCGCGGCGACCTCTTCGCCGGACGCGAGCTGCTGACACTGCGACGTCAGGTGGCGTCGTTCGACTTCTGCGGATACGCCATCGACGTCCGGCAGCACGCAGCGCGCATCCGCCAGGTCGCGTCGACGATCCTCCGCCGGCTGGGGCAGATCGAGGGCACGCTGGAGCAGCTGGACGACGAATCGGCGATGACGCTCCTCGCCGAGGCGATGCGGCAGCGCGGGCCGCACATCGGCACGCTCACGCTCGACGCCGACGACCGCGACCTGCTGGACACGCTGGTCGAGATGGGCCGCGCGCAGCGCGCCATCTCGCCGCGGGCGTCCGACACGCTGGTCATCTCGATGACCGGCTCGCCGGTCGACGTCATGGCCGCGCTCTGGCTCGCGTCGCTGGTGGGGCTCGTGTCGTGGGCGTTCGGCCGCGTGGTCGACAGCCGCATCGACTTCGTGCCGCTCGTCGAGACGATCGCCGACCTTCGCGGCGCGGCGGGCACGGTGCGCCGCCTGCTCGAGCAACCCGAGTACTCCGGCCAGGTGCAGGCACGCGGTGGCGTGCAGGAGGTGATGCTCGGCTACAGCGACAGCAGCAAGGACGGCGGCTACCTGGCGGCGCAGTGGGCGCTGTATCTCGCGCACCGCCAGCTGGCGGCCGTGTGCGATGACCACGGCGTGCGCCTGCGCCTGTTCCACGGCCGCGGCGGCTCCGTGTCGCGCGGCGGTGGGCCGACGCACGAAGCGCTGCTCGCGCAGCCGCCCGGAGCCGTGCGCGGACGCGTGCGCTTGACCGAGCAGGGCGAGGTGCTTCACTACCGCTACTCGCGCAACGAGGTGGCCCAGCATCATCTCGAGCTCGTCACCGCCGCGGTGTGGGAGGCGAGCTCGCTGCAGGGACCGCTGCCGGCTGACTCCGAGCGGCGCTGGGAGGCCGCGATGGCACGCATCGCGGGCGACAGCTACCGCCGCTACCGCGCGTTTGTGTATGACGCCGACTTCGCCCGCTTCTTCGAGGACGTGACACCCATCGCCGAGCTCGCCCAGCTGAACATCGGCTCGCGGCCAAGCGCGCGCGGCACGTCCAACCGCATCGAGGACCTGCGCGCCATCCCCTGGGTGTTCGCGTGGACCCAGACGCGACTCATGCTGCCCTCCTGGTACGGCGTCGGAGGGTCGCTGCACGCGTTCGTCAACGACGGTGCTGTTGTAGCCGACGATGACCAGAACGCACCGCCGCCGGCGCTGGGGGATGCAGCGCTTCCGGAGCCGGGGTCGGCGCGCTGGGATCTGTTGCACGAGATGTACCTGCACTGGCCGTTCTTCCGGGCGCTGATCGGCAACCTCGAGATGGTCCTCGCGAAAACCGACCTCGGCGTGGCCGGGCGCTACCTCGACCTCGTGCGCGATGCGCAGCTGCGTGAACGCATGTGGGGCGAGGTGACCAACGAGCATGCGCGCACCGTCGCCGCGATGCTGCAGGTGACCCGCAAGGCCACCCTGCTCGCCGATCAACCGCAGCTGAAGGAGACGCTGCGGCTGCGCGACCCGTACATCGATCCGCTGTCGGTGCTGCAGGCGCAGATGCTCGCGCGCTACCGCGAGCTCCCGCCCGACGATCCCCTCCGACCGGCGCTCCTGGAAACGCTGTTGCGCACCATCAACGGCATCGCCGCGGGGTTGCAGAACACGGGTTGATCGAGCCGCCGCAGCCGGCGGCGGCTCGGTGTCCAGCGTTGTGTCGGGCTCTTTTCCTTCCGCCGAAGGCGTGTGGGATACTCACGCCATGGAGGGAGGATGGGTTCGGCTGGCGCGGCCTGTTCCGCCCGAGGCGCAGCGGGTCGTTCTGCTCTTCGCGAGCCTGCTCACGATCTTCGGCGGCGTCAGTGCGGGAGCGCTCGCGCTATTTGCCCCGGACCTGGTTGCCCACCCGCTGAGTCTGGGTGTCATCGGCTTCCTCACCGTCGTCACCGGCCTGGGCATGCTGTGGCTGTCCCGTGCGCACTCGGCGTTCCTGCAGCGCCACTTCACGCCCGTGGTGTATGCGCTGCAGTTCACCTTCCCCGTGACGATCTCGGCGGCGCAGTACTCGGTCGGACCGCACACCGTGCTGCCCTTTCTCCTCTACGTCGAGGTGACGATCTTCAGCTTCTATCTGATGCCGACGATCGTCGCCTCCGGCGTCATCGTGTGGATCGCGGTCCAGCTCGGGGTGGTGCTCGCAATCCAGCCGGGGTACGTCTCACCCATTGCGCAGTGGGCATTTCTCGTCGGCACGATCATCGCCGCCGGCGCCACGTTCGGCGGGCTGCTGGCCCGCGCGCTCGACGAGGTGGGCCGGTTCAACCAGCTGCGCCGCTTCCTTCCTGACCAGGTGGCCACAGCGCTGCTCGGCTCCGGCAGCGACGAGTTGCTGCGCCCGCACCGTCGTGAGATCGCGGTGCTCTTCTGCGACCTGCGCGGCTTCACGCCCTTCGCCTCGAGCGCCGCACCCGAAGAGGTCGTCGAGCTGCTCGGCGAGTACTACCGAACCGTCGCGCAACCGCTGCAGGCGGTGAAGGCCACCGTCGGCGCCCTGCAGGGGGACGGCATCATGGCGTACTTCAACGACCCGGTCCCGTGCCCGGATCCCGCTGGAACGGCGCTTCGCGTGGCGCTGGAGGTGCGCAGCGACCTGGCGCGGCTCACCGAGGAATGGGACCAGAAGAGCTTTCACCTCGGCTTCGGCATCGGCATCGCGTTCGGCT
>JAFALX010000195.1 GCA_019234035.1 Candidatus Dormiibacterota bacterium
GCTCGCCGAGGTCGGCATCCGCCGGGTCGAGCTCGCGCAGGGCGCCCCCACCGGAGTTGCCCGCGGCGGCGGCAAGCCAGAACTCGAATGCGAGGCGGTGCGCGTAGGCGCCGGCGGGAAGCTTGGCCGCCGCCTCGGGAGCCAGGCCGGGCAGCGCCGCCTTCCAGGTGACGGTGGTGCCGAGCGACACCGACCATGCCCGGTCGGTGAACGCGGCCACGCCGATGTGCATGGCGCAGCTGTCGGTGGTGCCGCGGGTCAGCAGCGCTCCGCGCGCGGCGGGGATGCGGCAGGTGCCCGCCGGTGACCCGGGGGCTTCCACCCGCGGCAGGAATCCGGCCTCGCGGAGCCCCCAGGCCGGCGCCGGCCAGCGCGCCGCACCCGCGTCCCAGCCGAGCTTGCGGGCGTTGGTCCAATCGGTGAAGCCGGGGCGCGAGCCGAGCGCCTCGAGCACCGCGTCGGTGATCGGGAGCACGCGCGCGGCCTCGGGCACCTCGCGCCTCCATGCGGTGAGCCGCTCGACCTCGGTGCCGAACCGCGCGTCGTCGTACATGACGGCCGGCGCACAGACACGGTTGCGCGCATCGCGGAAGCACACCGTTCCCGCCGTGCCCGCAACCGAGATCGCCACCGGCGACAGCGCCGCGCCGGCGCAGACGCGGGTCAGCGCCTGCAACGCGGCGTCGACGACCGCAGCCTCGTCGACGACGTGCCCGCCGTCGTCCGTGCGCGTCCCCGGCGGCGTCGGGAGCTCGACGTGGCCGAGGGTGCGCCGCCCCGCGGGGTCGAAGAGCACGGCGCGCACTCCGGACGTGCCGATGTCGACGCCCGCCGTCAGCATGGCGTCAGAGTCTGGCGGGTTGCACCATCTCTGAACCGCAGCGCTAGCCGGCGCGAGCGGCGATCTGGTCGTGAATCTCGAGGTAGCGCCGGACGGCGAGCAGCGCGGCGATGCCGTCGCCGACGGCGCTGCCCAGCTGCTTGGTGGACCCGGCGCGGACGTCGCCGGCGACGCACACGCCGGGCATCGACGTGTTGAAGTCACCTGTGTCCACAACAAAGCCGCGCTCGTCGAGCTCGAGCGTGCCGCGCAGGAACTCGGTCTGCGGGGTCTGCCCGATGTACACGAAGGCGGCCGTCGGGTGCAGCGTCTTCGCCTCGCCTGTGGCGCGGTCGCGCACCTCGACGCCGGTGAGCTTGCCGTCCTTGCCGGCGAGCGACACGATCTCGGTGTTCACCATCACGTCGAAGCGCGGGTCGTTCTTCACCTTGTCCTGCAACAGACTTGACGCGGTGAGGTGGTCGCCGCGCTGGACGATCTGCACATGCTTGGCGAAGCGCGTCAGGTACATGCTCTCCTCGAGCGCGGAGTTGCCGCCGCCGATGACCATGAGGTCGTCGGCGCCGCGATAGAAGGGCGCGTCGCACGTCGCGCAGAAGTGCAGGCCCGAGCCGATGAGCCCCTCCTCGCCGGGCACGTTGAGCCGCCGGTACGTGGTCCCGGTGGCGATCAGCACCGCGTGCGCGCTGATGTCCTGGCCGTTGCCGAGCTTGAGGGCCACGTCGCCCTGCTCGACGTCGTCGCGCCCGATGTGCTCGACGCTCACCGCGCTCAGCAGCTCGACGCCGTAGCGCGTGGCCTGCTCGATGAACCGCGCCGCCAGGTCGGCGCCGCTCACACCCTCGGGGAAGCCGGGGTAGTTGTCGACGCACTCGGTGATGCTGGCCTGGCCGCCCAGAGCACCGCGGTCGATGACGATGGCGTCGATGCCCTCACGCGCGGCGTAGATGGCGGCCGCGAGGCCGGCGGGTCCGCCGCCGACGATGGCGAGGTCGTAGCAGGAGCGCTTGGCCTCCAGGGTGAGCCCGAGCTTCTTCGCGAGATCCTCGTTCGTCGGCTCGATGAGGACGGCGCCGTCGGCGAAGACGATCGTCGGGATGCTGCGCCCCCCGTGCTGGATCTCCTGGATGCGGGCCAGCGCCGCGGCGTCCTGCCCCACGTCGATCCAGTCGAAGGGGACGCGCTGCTCCGTCAGGAACTTCTTGGAGCGGCGGCAGTCGGGGCACCACGGGGCGCCGTACATCGTGATGTCGGCCATCGGCCACCCCATTGTGCGGGTGAAACGACCTACACCCGCCCTTTGGGCACCACCCAGTGCATCGGCTGCTTCGTGACCCCTGCGATCAGATCGAAGTCGGCGTCGTAGTGGACGACGACGAGGCCCGCACGCTCCGCAACGGCCGCGATCAACAGATCGGGGATGCCGACCGCTCGGTGCTTGCCGGTGCGTGCCAGGGCCTCCATGACTGATTGAGCGCGTTCGAAGTCGGCCTGGGTCGTTTCAACAAGCGGGAAGCCTGCCGTGCGCTCGTCGCGAATCTCGATTAAGTCTCGGTGACTCCGGGCGCTGAACAGGACCTCGAGATCGATGATGGAGCAGCGCGCGACATCGCCCTCGAGGAGACGCGCCTCGAGCCACGAGGCAACCTCGGGATGCGAGATTCGGGACAGTGCGCTCTTGTCGGCCAGGTATCTCGCCGTCACCTCCAGGCGCCGGCCATGACGTCCGGATCGTCGAGATCCATGCCGTCCATCCGGCGCAGGCGCTCGACGAAGCGCCGCCGCGCCGCCATTGCCGCGACTTCACGCATCGATCGGTTCACGGTCTCGGTGAGTCCTCTCGTGCCGAGCACGCGACTGGCCTCAGCTGCCGCGGTTTCGTCGATGGCGATGGTTGTCTTCCTCACAATACAGAGGATAGCAAGAACGGCATCCTTGACACAGCAGCTCAGGCCAGCCACAGCTGTCTTCTAACTGGCCTATGGGCTATCTGACGATCCCTGCCACGCCATGTCATATATCACGCACGCGAGGACGGTATCGCCTCCCGAGGGGCCGCTTCTTAGCCGTCTATGTAGGCCCTAGGGGCTATAATGCCCACCCATGGCCGTTCTCATTGACGGGCACGATGCCGTTCTGCGCTTGGCCACCGAGGATCCCCAGTGGCTGCCGGCGGTGCGTGCAGCGCTGGCGGTCGCAGGGTGGTCCGGTGATGATTTCGCCGGGGCGTGGATCCTCACCGAGCTGCAGCGCATGCACGCGTCGCGCACCTGGTACCCGAACTTTCGCCGCCTGGTGACGTTTGGGATCCTCGAGAAGGCCGGCGATTCCACCCGCGGCGGGCAGCGCGCCTACTACCGGATGCCGGATGCTGCGGGCGTGCGCCGCGGTCTCGAGGAGATCGAACGTCGCCGAGCCCTGGCGTCCAAGGAACGCCTTTCGTTCACCGCTGTGGGACGCAGCGGCCGATCCGATCTCAGCGCCGACGCCGACCGCGTTCTTCGCTCCGACTTTCCCGATCGGTGATCCTCGTCGACACCGGGCCGCTCGTGGCCGTTGCTGATGCCGACGACGCGAATCACCGCAGTTGTGTTCGATTCTTCGACACCGCGCCACGCCCGCTTCTGGTGGCAACGCCGGTCATCGTCGAGGTCTGCTACCTCCTCGCTCGCAACCTCGGGTCCGTCGCCGAGGCGACATTCCTACGTGCCTTCCCGCGCGAGCTGACTCTGCAAGAGGTGACCGCCTCCGATCTACGCCGCTCCGCCGACCTGGTCGAGCAGTACCGCGACCTGTCGCTCGGCATGGTCGACGCGACACTGATCGCCATCTCCGAACGACTTCGACTGCGAGCTGTTGCCACCCTCGACCGTAGGCACTTTTCGGTTGTTCGACCCCGCCATGTTGCAGCGCTCGATCTGGTTCCGTGAACGCATGCGCAGTGGCGTGACGGACAAAAACCAGAGGTTGAAGGCCGAGGTCATCGTCGTGTTCGGCGGCGTGGTGGCCTGACCAAGCCGGGGCAGTCCGAGCAAGTCCTCGGTGGTGCCAGCAGCGAGTAGTCGTTGTCCAGCGTGCCGGACGGCGTATCCGCGGGCGTGCTGGGGCTGACGACGATCGTTGCGATAACGCCTACGGCCGGGCCGCCGTGAGCTCCAGGACCTCGTCGACCTCGCGCGCGATCGTCACCATGTCATGCAGCCCCAGTGACGGTGGCGACGGTCGGTCGCGAAGGTTGAGTGCACCCACGCGCAATGACGTGATGTTCCCGCAGCACGCCTTGGCAGCACCACGTTGTATCTCAGGAAAGCCCGGACCGCCGCGCCGGCGCGAGCTGGTTGTCCTTATGCACAGCACTCGCGGCATCGTCGCATTCCACACGTTGTCAGACACGACCACGTAGCGCTTCTTTTCCGGAGGATCGCCACGGCGCGGTCCGAGGTAGATCTCACTCCATCTCGGATACCGATTGGGATGCCCGACAACAGGCGCGGCGCGAGGAGTCGGGCCGCACAGCGAGCGAAGTTGCAAGAGCTCCGATATCTGCCGCTCAATCTCCCGCATGTCCTCAACCGCGACACCAGCAACGCGCGGACCGAGCTCCTGCTCGCTCGAGATGGACTGCAGGCCGCCCGCAACAGCGACGAGCGACTCACCGTTGACGTCGATAGCGCAGCCAGACGGAACCCCGCCGACAACACCCGTATCGTCGAGCGGCACTGCAACAACGTCGGACATCACCTGATTCCAGTCGTCGGTGCTGAGGACCAGCCAGTAGCGAGCGTCCTCGGGAGCAGCGCCGTAGATCGCTCCCCGATAGGCGACCATGACCGCGACTTAGGTACGGGGTCGGCGAAAACCCCCGAGCGCACCCCCGTGCTCACGAGTGTCTGCGCGCGCCGCGGCGACCGCTGCGCGATTCTCAGGATCCTCGGCCCATGCCGTGTAGCTCGCCAAGCGCTCGTTGCGCCGCACCTGTTCGCGACGTGCCCGAATGCCCTCGTGCAGGAGTTCCTCCAAGCGTGCTGCTTCTGACGAATTGGGGTCGAGGTCGAGCAGCTCAGGCTCATCGCGCACCAGGAGGTAATCCTCAGAGCTGACGGGCACCTTGGGGCGTGCATAGGGTGTGTCGCGCACGCCCCGAATGGTGGGCCATATTCTGACCCATGTCAAGGGTCATGTTCCGACTATGCCGCCGAGTCAGAGGCCGTCGAGGTCAGACAGCCTACTTGGTCGTGCGCACCTCGTCGGCGTGCGTGAGCACGTATCGCTGCAAGCCGGGCACGGCGAAATGCAGGACGCCGCCCTCCGCGAAGATCGTTCCCTTGTTCATCAGGCGCGCCCGGTAGGTCGACCATTGCGCCGTCGTGCCGCCGAGCCGTGCGGCGACGGACCCGCCGGTGGC
>JAFALX010000236.1 GCA_019234035.1 Candidatus Dormiibacterota bacterium
CCACCGGCGATGCCGTCACGCTCGCCGAGGACGACGACCTGCTTGCCGTCGAACATTGCGCCATCACCTCCTTCGCTTATGGCTCTCATGCACGATGCTGCATGGAGGTCGCCGAAAGCATGTTGGTGATTGATTGTGCCACCACACGCCGTCCGCGTGCACGCCAGGATCGGGCGGGCGCGCGCCTCGCGCGCCCCCCGGATCTCAGTGCGTCAGACGGTCCCCGCGGTCAGAAGGGACGTGCTCCCGCGACATCCGCGACGGTGTCACCGTCGTCCGGCAGCCGGCCACGCGACGGGTCGGGGGACGTTCCCGGCGTGAAGGCCACGCCACGGTAGATGGTGGCGTTGGCCGCGTCACGCAGCGTCCGGAAGCTCTCCGACGACGGCAGCGCCGTCGCGCCGAGCGCGTCCTTGATCGACACGACCTTGTCGGGGTCGGCACCCTGGTCGCCGCTGCCGCTCACCGTCGAGGTGGTCGCCCAGACCGTGGCGGTGCCGTTGGGGTTCACGCGCCCGGTGATGTTGCGCAGCCCGCCGGTCGCCGGCGCCCACGGCAGCTTCGTGCCGCCGGGGCCGTCGTTGAGCCCGGTCGGGTACCCGGCAACCGTGTACGGCCGGCCGAGGTCGAGGCCGTTCTGCAGCGTGTACGCGAGGTTCCACTGACCTGCCGTGCTGTCGTACACCCACTTCTGCAGCCCCGCGGTCGTCGACGCGGCCGCCGCGGTGTAGGTGTTGCTCGTCGAGTCGAACGTGTTGTCCCCGGCGCCCTCATCCGCAACGTACGCGACCGTCGGGCTCGCGAACCAGATGCCGAACGGGTAGTCGCTTGCATCGGTTGCGTGGGACGCAAGCGTGGTCGGGAAGCCCTTGAGGATGCACATGTTCTCGGGCACGATCCCGGGATCGGGCTTCTTGCCGTCGAGGTTTGCCTGGAACGTGAGCGTGGAGGTCGTCGGCAGCGTGGCCCCGCTCGCCGGCAGCCCAACACCTCCGGCCGGGCACGACGTGCCGGTGGGATCGACGAAGTACACGGTGTCGATGCCGTTGCCACCGCTGCCCTTCGTGTAGTACAGGACGTTGCCGGAGACGGTCATCCCGCGGAAGTTGTCGTCCTTCGCGCTCTTGTCCAGCGGGTAACCGAGCTGGTTGACGTTGAAGCTGCCCACCGGCTGGGGCTGTCCGGGCGTCTGCGCCGACTCGGGCTGGGTGGACGGCTGAATGAGCTGCGCGCCGGCGCCCATGACGACGCCCTTCGGCTCCGGGTTGGACCCGTTGCCTGCGTTGCCTGTCGCGTAGATGACCCCGCCGGCCTCGTTGAGGATGGCGCCGCGGCCGTTGTCACCGGAGTACGCGTTGGTCTCGGTGAAGTGGAACCTGCCGTGCGCATCCAACTGGCCCACCACGCGGTATGCGGTGGCGCCGTCACCGTCGGTGGGATCGATGTCACCGGGTGTGCTGCCGTTGGAGACGTCGCTCTGCGCAGGACCTGCGGCGTAGCCCATGAACGTGACGTAGTTGCCACCGGTCGAGAGGTTGAGTGACAGCTCCGACTTCGACGAGAAGCTCGTCACCATGCCGCCCGGTCCATCGGGGACGTCGATGGTGCGGATCACGTGGCCGGCGTGGTTGATCTCCTCCAGGCTGATCGGGGAGGTGACGCCGAAGAAGCCGTCCACGGTGTCGTTGTTGAAGACGTACGGGTAGTCGCCACTCGTCACCGCCGTGCCGCACGGATCACCGGTGCCTCCGCAGCCCGGCGGCAGCTGGGTGACACCCGCCGTGATGTTCGGGTCTGTGTGGAACACGCTCTTGGTCACCAGGATGTGATCCGGGAGGATCGGTGCACCCTTGCGCTCGGGCGGGCTCGCCGCCGCGGAGATGCTCCCGAAAGCCAATCCGGCAGCCCCCACAACCACCGGGAGCATCCATACGCGTCGAATCGTCGACTTACCCGCACCGCCATTGGGCATACAGCCACCTCTCGTCTGTGATGAGCGCACATGGGCGCAAACAGTCAGCGGACGGAGATGGTGGCAATCCCTTCATGAACTGCGTGCTAAGGCGGGATTATTCGGCGGTTAATGGCACTGGCACATGACGCGGCCGGCCGAATGCAATCAATGCGATGCGTGCGCCTGCTCCGTTTGCAGATAGCCCAGCCGCTACGTCGAGTTGCGCTCCAGGAGCACGCTCATGCCGTCGGACTGCTGTGTCATGCGGCCGAGGAACAGGCTGCCTTTCGCAATCATCTGCACGCGCTGCGCGTCCCCCGTGGTGAGACGCCGCAGCGCATGCGGCAGGTAGCAGAGCGCCGACGCCAGGTGTCCCTGCGTCGGAGCGAAGCCGGGCATGCCGCGCTCGGTCATGAACGCATCGATGTCCCCGCGCTGGATGTCGCCGCGGCGGGCGGCGAGTGCGGCGAGCAGCTTGTAGTTGCGCTCGGGAACGTTGCCCGAGCCCTGCGGCTCGGTGACGTCCGGGTCGTGCAGCTCGGTCGCGTAGTCGTCGACCTCGGTCATGGCGATGCCGAGCCGGCCCAGCGGCTCGACCGCGAGCGCCTCCATGATCTGGGGGTTGGAGCTGCCCGCGGCGACGCGGTGGCGGCCGACCGAGTCGAGGCGCAGACGCGGCGAGGCGCCATCGTCGGCCTCCACTATGAACGCCGCGCCACCGAGCACGTCCTCGAGCACCGGCAGCTCATTCTTCAGGTGGCCCTGGAACTTCATGCCGAGCTTGGGCAGCGAGCCCCCGCCGACGACCGCGACACGGCGGAACACGCCGCTCGCCACCAGCGCCCCGGCCACCACCATCGCCGGCAGGGGCGCGGCGCAGAAGTTCTTGACGTCGGCGCCGGACGCCTGGTTGAGCCCCGCCGCGATGGCCACGGCCTTGGCCATGTTGCCGCCGCCGCGCTGGTAGCGGTCGCCGATCGCCTCCTCGGAGCAGCTGATGACGAACTCGATCGAATCCGGGTCGACGTTCCGCATCGCCAGCAGGTGCAGCAGCGCGAGCGTCGCGGTGGCCTTGCACGCGAGGTTCTCCAGGATCACCGGCGTGGCGAGGGCCTGATCCGAGTCGTGGCCGGGGCGGATGCCGCCGGCGAGCTCGCCCGACGCGAGGTGCAGCGGCAGCGCGCCGGGCTCGGCCGCGGCGGCCTGCGCGTCTCCGTCGGCCTCCTCCAGCTTGGACAGCGGCAGGCGCGAGGCCAGTGGATGGCTCGCGAGCTTCGCTTCCGCGCGGTGGGCGACGTCCTCGTCGAGGGTGAGCAGGTCGAACTCGTCGGCGAGCGCCATGAGCGCCAGCACCTCGTCCTCCGGCATCAGCTCGCCGTCGGGCGCGAAGCGGGCGTCGCCGTCGGGCGCAGCGGCAGCACCGCGCTCGGCGAGTGGATGCGCCCACGGGCGCGGCGGCATGTCACGCGGATGCACGTGCCCGAGATACGCGCGGTGCGGGGCGTACGCGAGCGCCTCGTCGAAGGTCCGCAGCGAGGCGAGGTACTGCGCCTCGAGCTCCGCGTTGCGCGGCAGCTCGCGGCTGGGCTTGGAGCCGTGGCGCGACACGCCGGGCAGGTGCGCGAGCACCTGCGACGCACCCGAGATGACCGGGGTTGTCATCTCACCCGGACTTCGCTGCGGCGGGGCCGGGCGTGAACACGGTGGGCTGCGTGACGTGCGTCGAGACGGCGACGAGGGCCGTCTCCAGGAGCGTCCGGCGCCAGGCGCGCTCGTCCTCCTGCGAGAGCGAGGGATCGCCGGCCGGATACGGGATGCCGCGCGTGGGCACCATGCGCGGCGCCCCGACGCGTGTTGCGATCGGCAGCAGGTTGCAGAGCAACGCGGTGGGGATGCCCGAGCGTTCCAGCTCCTTGGCGAGCGTTGCACCGCAACGCGTGCCCGTGCCTCAAGTCGACGTGAGGATGGCGGCGCGCACGCCCGCGCGCCTCAATTCCGACGCCCACTCCACGCCGAACCGCTGCGCGTCGGCGACCGAGGTGCCGTTGCCCGCGGTCACGAGATACTCCTGGTACAGGCTGCCGATGCGTCCGTCGCGCTCCATCTCGCGGGCGGCGTCGAGCGGCAGGATGCGGTTCGGGTCAGCATTGGCTGCAACTGTGGAGAAGCCGCCGTGCACCGACTGGTACTCGCCGGGCGCGAGGCGGTCCAGGCCCTCCAGCGAGTAGCGCAGCCATTTGTGAGCGCGAGCCGACTCGAGGCGGTCTGGGTTGCCCATCGGCACGACCGCACCTTCGCTCACGAGCGCGATCAGCGCCTCGCGAGGGTTGTCGATCGGCGGCGCCGGATGCACGTGGCCGAAGTCCGGCTGCGGAATCTCGGTCGCCGTCTTGTCGCCGTCGAAGCGCGCGAGCGCAAGGTCGACCGCGCGCTCGGCGGCGCTGCGAGCGTCGAGCCGGTTGAGGCGACGGGTCGAGGCGATGACCCCCTCGATCCCGGCGAGCGCCTCCCCTGCCGCCACCCTGCGCGCGGCGGCGGCGAAACGCTCCAGCGACGGGCCCATCTGCCGCGCGGTCTCGCCGCTCTCGACGATGGGAGCGGCGCCCGCCTCGGCGACGCCGGGGTTGTCCGCCGCCATCGACGCGAGGGCGATGAGGCCGGCCGCCTGCGCTGCACCTGCAACACGCGCGCAGGCAACGCCGTAGCGACCGCTGCTGAACGCCGGTCCGGCGAGGACCATCTCGGCGTCCGCGCTGCGGATCAGCTGCATGATCTCGTCGAGCGAAGCGGGGTCTGACGCCGCGCGGTCGTCGCCGCAGAACACGGTGGCGACGACGGTGTGCTCATCGCCAAGCAGTGCGTCAAGGCGCCGCCCCGGACCTATGGCGCCGTCGCGGCGTTCCGGCGGCGCCGAGGCCGAATCCTCGCCGCCGATGCCGGCGAAGAACTGGTTGATGTAGTGGACGACCCTCATTCGCTCGAGGCCATCGTAGCCGCGGCCGCCGTCAGCCGGCCCCAGCCGAGCGGGCTCAGGGACGCATACACGACCGCCGTCGGGACATCCATCGCGTCGGTGGCAGCGGTGTCGAGCAGGTCGAAGCGGGCTCCGCCGAGCGCGCGTTCGACGGCCGGCAGCTGCAGGCGCTCGTCGTAGTTGCCGGTGCTCACCATCGCGGGGCTGCGCTCCGGCGGGGCCACCACCGGGGGGGCGGTGCCGTCGGCGCCTGCCATCTCGGCGAAGAGGCCGACGGCGGAGACGCCCACCTCCTCGAGCGCGTCCATCTTCAACGACACGTCGGAGTCGGCGTTGCCTCCTCCCTCTTTGGTGAGGATGGCCGCGTCCCAGCCGAGCTCGCCGCAGAGCGCCGCCGCCTGGCGGGCCACCGTCTCCTTCGCGTGCTGCTCCACCGGTTCCGGCGACAGCACGAGCCCGGCGAACGTCAGATCCACGCCGTGGCGCGCACGCAGCGCCGCCACGATCGGGTGGTTCTGGTGCAGATACGTCGGGTTCTTCAGCGCCGGGTGGCCGTACTGGCCGCTGACGACGATGCCGTCGTCGAGCTCCGCCGGGTTCACCGCGGTCGGCTGCGACCCGCCGAAGCTGCTGCCGCGCACGTACACGTCCTTGAATGCGCCCTGCGTCTGCAGATTCGTGATCACCCCGATGCGCGGCAGCGAGCGGTCGCCGTCGACGTCACCGAGCACGATTCGCGGTTCTGGGAGCTCCTCGATGACGTCCGGCTGGTGATCGAGTGCGCCTTCCGCGAGTGCCGCCGCAAGCCGTAGCGCTCCGGCGCGCATCGCCGCCGCCACCTCGCCCCAGTCCGCGCCGGGTGCGGGCTCGAACTCGACGACGACGTTGTGCGTCGACGCGAGAAACGACAGCGGCGCAGCGGGCCCGGACATGTCGACGAGCGCCTCCTGAGCGCGTGGGAGATAGCCCGCGGTGACCACGGCGACGCCCCGCAGCACGTGGGTGTCCCCCACTCCGAGCGTTGCGTTCGCTGCGCCGACGAAGCCGGGGAAGACGCCACCCCCGCCGGCGCCTTTCGTGCGCGGCTCCGCCGCGTCCAGCACCTTGACGATGCGTGCGCTGTCGCCCGGATGCAGCACGGAGAGCGATACCGATGCAAGCGCGGGATCGGTGAAAGCGCGGCGAACGTCCTCGTCACCGACGACCACCTCGCCGCGGTCGAGCGTTGTTGCGGCTCCGCTACGCACGCCGGAAACGATGTGCACGAGGCGACGTCGTGGGGCCTGATCGGGCATCGACGTGCGATGGTGGCGGGCACGAGCACCTGCGCGCAAGTCGTGCCGCTGCCAACTTTGTCCGTCGGATGTCCGTGCCCGCGCCTAGCGAGAGCGAACGGGTGTTCGGTACGATACACAATGATGTATGAGACCGGCGCGCGCCTCGACCCGTTGGCCGACCTCGAGGCGGCGGTGGCTCGCTATCGCGCTCGCCCACGCGGCGCCCGCAGCTGCGAGCAGTCGGGTGCGGAACAGAAGCGCCTGCGGCGCCTCATCGACCAGCTCGAGCTCGAGTCCGGGTCGGTCAGCCGCGAGTTCAGCGCCGGCTGGGCTGCCGAGCTCGCCGCCGATGACGAGTTCGCGCTCGATGGCTATGAGAGCCCGATGGCGTGGATCCGGCACGAGGCCAAGGTCCCCGGCCGGGTGGTCTCCGACGGTCTCGCTGTGGCAGAGCACCGCGGGATATTGCCGGCGAGCATCGCAGCGATGGAAGCAGGTCGCATCGGGTTCGGACACCTGGTGCTGCTCGCTCGCACCGCTGCCGCCGTGGCGGAGTCACCGTCGTCGGGACCGTTCGACGAGGGCCACCTGCTGAAGCAGGCCGAGAAGCACCCGGTCAACCGCTTCCGGCGCGACTGCTCGCACGTGCGCCATGCCGTCGACGCCGCGGCGTTCCTGACTGATCACAACAACGACGTCGAGGAGCGGTTTCTCGAGGTCTCCACGCGGGACGACGGCTGCGTGTGGCTGCGCGGCTTCCTCGATTCGGTCGGCGGCGCCAGCGTGCGCACGGTCCTCGAATCGCTGGCGCGTCGCACCGGCAAGGACGACGAGCGCCTGCGCGACCGGCGCCTGGCCGATGCGCTCGTGGAGACGGCCGAGTTCGCGCTGCAGAGCGAGGGCATCGGCGTGAGTGGCGCGCGCGCGCCACAGCTCATGCTCACCGCCAGCGTCGAGACGCTGCGCGGCATGCCTGGCGCACCGGCCGCGGAGCTCGAGTTCGCCGAACCGATCGCAGCAGAGGCCGCACGTCGCATCAGCTGCGACGCCAACGTCATCGCGGTGACCACGGACGGCGAGGGCCGCGCCATCGCCGTCGGACGCTCGCGGCGCATGCCGAACACGGCGACGCGGCGCAAGCTTGCGCTGCGCGACTGCGGCTGCGTGGTGCCGGGATGCGACCGGCCGGCATCGTGGACCGTGCCGCACCACGTCGTGCATCACGCGGACGGCGGCACCTCGGAGCTCACCAATCTCGTGCTGCTCTGGGGCCTGTTGCCGAACTCGCTGTTGTGTGAGTCAATGGGATTGGCGACCCCGAATCCAACAGACGTCTCAGTTGAGGGCCGGCAAATGATGGGCAGCAAGGAGGTGG
>JAFALX010000127.1 GCA_019234035.1 Candidatus Dormiibacterota bacterium
CCTCCATGGGGATCGTCGGCGTGCCGCCGATGACGGCGGCCCTGGCCTCGTCGACGGCGGCGGCGACCACCGCGAGTGGATATGGCAGACGCAGCCGCGGTGCGGGGCGGTCGGCCGCGCCGGCGACCAGGGCGAAGAGCTCGGCCAGCGAGAGGTTGACGCCGCCGGCCAGGTAGCGCTCGCGCGGAATGCCGCGCTCGAGCGCGAGGACGTGCGCCTGTGCCGCATCGCGGACGGGCACGACGTTCATCCCGCCGCCGAGGTACGCCGGCACGCGGCCCCGCATGATGTCGAGCACCATCCGGCCCGTCGGCGTCGGCGTGCGGTCGCGGGCGCCGAGTGGTGCTGTGGGGAGCACGGTGACCACGGGGATGCGCCCGGCCAGCGCGGTGCGCTCCTGCACGATCTTCGACGCGTGGTACGCGCCGCCGTGGTGCGGGTCGCCCCAGTCGTTCTCGTCCGCGGGACGGCCGTCGCGCGCCGGGCCGACGGCCGCGGAGCTCGAGGTGACCACAGCGCGCTCGATGCCCGCGATGCGCGCGGCCTCCAGCAGCCCGGCGGTGCCGCCGACATTGACCTGCTCCATACGCGTCCGGTGCTTCGGCGCGTACGAGAACAACGCCGACGTGCCGTTGATGGTGCTCTGCCGCATCCGCCGGCGGTCCCTCGGTGCGAACGAGTACAGCGCCGCCGTGTGCACCACGTAGCGGCAGCCGCGCAGGTGCGGCACGAGCGCGCCTGTCGCCAGCAGCGAACCGTGCACGATCTCCGCTCTGTCTGCGATGAGATCGCCATTCCCGTTGCGCACGAGTGCACGCACCCTGTACCCGCGCTCGACCAGCGCTTCGAGCACGTGCCCGCCGACGAACCCCGTCGCACCAGTGAGGAAGACAGTGTCAGCCATGGTGAATCGGCCGTCGAGTGCGCGTGCGTGGCGAGCGGCAGGCGTGCACCCTGCCCTTGGTCACCTACGCAACCGGCACGTGACGCCGCGGCAGCTGCGCACGCACCTGCTCACTCGTGGCGCGAAGGGATTCGCGCAGCGAGGCCGCTGTCGCGACGACCGCTGTCGGCTCGTATCCACAGTGCGCCATGCAGTTCGCGCAGCGCGGATCGCGCCCGCGGCCGTACTTCTCCCACGGCGTCGTCTCGAGCAGCTCCTTGTACGACTTCGCGTAGCCATCTGACATGAGGTAGCAGGGCCGCTGCCAGCCGAGCACCGAGTAGCTCGGGATACCCCATGCCGTGCAGGAGAAATCGACCTTGCCCTCGAGGAAGTCGAGGAACAGCGGCGAGTGGTTCAGCCGCCACTTGCGGCGCCGGCCGTTGGCGAACGCGTCGTGGAACAGGTTGCGCGTCTGCTGCACCTGGAGCCAGTGATCCTGGTCCGGGGCCTTCTCGTATGCAAAGGCCGGCGAGATCTGCATGGCGTCGACCTCGAGGTCGTCGTTGAGGTAGTCGAGCACGTCGCGGATCGACTTGGCGTTGTCGCCGTCGAAGAACGTGGTGTTGGTGGTGACCCGGAAGCCGCGGCGCTTCGCCTCCTTGATGGCGGCGACCGCCTTGTCGAACACGCCCTCGCGACACACCGACTCGTCGTGCCGCTCGCGCAGCCCGTCGATGTGGATCGACCACGAGAAGTACGGCGACGGGGTGAACTTGTCGATCTTCTTCTCGAGCAGCAGCGCGTTGGTGCACAGGTAGACGAAGCGCTTCCGTTCCACAAGCGCCTGCGCGATCTGATCGATCTCGCGGTGCACGAGCGGCTCACCGCCGGCGATCGACACCATCGGCGCCTCGCATTCCTCGACGGCGTCGATGCACTGTTGAACCGTCAATCGACGCGCCAGGATATCGTCTGGATGCTGGATTTTGCCACAACCGGCACAGGCAAGATTGCACTGATAGAGCGGCTCAAGCTGCAAGACCAGCGGGAACTTCTCCCGGCGCTTGATCCGTTGCGTGACCACATACGCGCCGATCCGCAGATTCTGGCGCATGGTGATGGCCATCCTGCTCACCCACCTTTCCGTGCGAACAAGCGCGTAC
>JAFALX010000187.1 GCA_019234035.1 Candidatus Dormiibacterota bacterium
CCGAGTGGCACATCGCGGACATCGGCATCCTCAGCCTTCGCTGCCGGCCGGTCCCGGTCTACCTGACCCTTGCCGCCGACCAGGGTGGCTACGTTCTCGGGCACTCGGAGTCACGCGTCGCGGTCGTGGAGAACACCGCGCTGCGCGACAAGGTGCTGTCGGAGCGCGCATCGCTGCCGGCGCTGCGGCGCATCGTGGTGCTCGAGGGCCAGGACGCGCCGTCCGAGGACGGCTTCGTCGTCTCGTGGCAGGACGCGCTGGACCGCGGCGACGCGGTCATGGAGCAGCGCTGGGAGGAGCTGGAGCAGCGCGCCGCCGGCGTCACCCTGTACGACGTCGCGACCCTCATCTACACCAGCGGCACGACGGGTCCGCCGAAAGCGGTCCTGCTCACTCACGCGAACGTCGCCGCGGCGATGTGGTCGCTCCACGAGTTCGCGGCCGCCGATCCCACCACGCGCGTGGTCAGCCACCTGCCGCTCGCGCACATCGCCGAGCGCCTCACCAGTGAGTTCCGCGCCTACGCGTACGGGCATCCGGTGTTCTTCGTGGACTCCGTTGGAGTGCTCGGTGAGCGGCTTCGCGAGGTGCGGCCGGGGATGTTCTTCACGGTGCCGCGGGTGTGGGAGAAGATGGCGCAGCAGGTGCGGCACGGCGTTGCCGCGCTGCCGCAGCCGCGCCGCGCGCTCGCCGAGTGGGCGCTGCGCCGCGGCGAGGAGATGGCGACGAAGGGCGGCACCGGTCGTGACTCCGGCATCGCCGACCGTCTCGTGCTGAAAAAGCTGCGCGCAATGCTCGGGCTCGACCGCGCGACGATCCTTGCGACCGCCGCGGCGCCCATCGACCCCGACGTGCTCCGGTTTTTCCGTGCAATCGGCCTCGAGGTGCTCGAGGAGTACGGCCAGACCGAGAATTGTGGCGTCGCCACCATCAACCGCCCCGGTCACGCTCGGCTGGGGACGGTGGGCACGCCGATGCGAGGCGTCGAGGTGCAGATCGCCGAGGACGGCGAGATCCTTGTGCGCAGCGGCTCGGTGTTCGCCGGCTACTACAAGGATCCGCAGGCCACTGCCGAGACCATCGTCGACGGATGGCTGCACACGGGCGATGTCGGCGAGATCGGCGACGGCGGCTACGTGCGCATCACCGATCGCAAGAAGGACCTGATCATCACCGCGGGCGGCAAGAACATCTCACCGACGAACATCGAGGTCGAGCTGCAGAAGAGCCCGTTGATCGCGCACGCGGTGGCCATCGGCGACCGCCGGCCGTTCGTCAGCGCGCTGCTGACGCTCGACCCGGAGGGCGCCGGACACTTCGCGGCGGAGCATCAGCTGCCGAGCGATCCCAACGACCTGAGACGGACGCCGGCGGTGCTCGAGCACGTGAAGGCGCATGTCGACGCGGTCAATGCGCGGCTGTCGCAGGTGGAGCAGGTGAAGAAGTGGACGTTGCTCGCATACGACTTCGCCGTCGGCGACGAGCTGACACCGACCTTGAAGGTGAAGCGCAAGGTCGTCGCCGAGAAGTACGCGACTCAGATCGACCTGTTGTACGCGCGCTGAGCGCGACAACGATCCGTCGTACTTACGCCTGACCCGGGAGCAGGCTGAAGCGCCGCCCACGGGGTTCAGCGTCGACCGACACAGTCACGGCGACAATGTGGGTATCGCCGTCGTCGAAGAAGACCAGCGAGCTGGTGTCACAGACGAGCACGTCAGCGCTCGCCGAACCCGGAAAGAGCTTCGCCCACGCGTTCCGACAGCGAAGCTTCGCCACTGCCGAAGAGAGCGCCACGTGGCCGGGGCCTCGCGGCGGTGGTGGTCAGCGCCGCGACAGCGTCGCGGATCAGCTGCGCCTCGGAGCGCCCCGACGCTGCCGCCAGCCGCTCGAGCTCGCGTTTGAGCTCGTCCGGCAGATACACGGTCGTCTTGGTCATCACCATATGGCTCCACATACAGTCCCCCGTACCACGCGTGCGCGCTGCTCAGATCGCGTCGAGCAGCTTCTGACGCAGCTCTTCGAGCTTCTCGAAGTCGCCGATCGAGGGACGCGCCGGCGCCTTGTTGGGGAACTTCATGTGCTGCAGCGCGTCCGCGATGAGCTGGATCTGTTCCTCGGTGAGCCGCACAGAGCGCATGTCCGGCGTGGGCGCCGCGGGCACCGCGGAGACAGCCGGGCGCTCCTCGGCCCGGGGTGCGGTCTCGTTCGCGTCGTCCCGCTCCTCGGTGGGGCGGAACAGCTCGTCGGAGCCTCGCAGCTGCGCTCTGCGGAAGCCCCGCATCACGCCTTCGCCGCCCGCACCTGTCGGGCCGGCCGTGCCACGAGCTCCTCGTCCGGCTCGCCGGCCGCGCCGTTCTGCGCGATCAGCACCTTGGCGAGAGCCCGGTACGCGCGCGCCCCCGGTGACGCCGGCGCGTACTGCAGGATCGACTGCCCGGCGAGCGGCGTCTCGGCGAAACGGATGGACGAGTCGATGGTGATGTCGAACACCTGCTCACCGAAGGCGCCGCGCACCAGCTCGAGCACCTCCTGACTGTGCAGCGTGCGCGGCTTGTAGATCGTCGGCAGGATGCCTGCGATCGCGAGCTGCGCGTTGAGCTTGGCGCGCACCCGCTCGATGGTGCGGTACAGCTGCTGCATACCCTTCATACCGAAGTACTCGCATTGCAGGGGGATGATCACCTCGGTGGACGCCACCAACGCGTTGACGCAGAGCAGGCCGAGTGACGGCGGGCAATCGATCACGACGAAGTCGTACTCGTCGAGGATCGGCGCCAGTTTCTCACTCAGGACCGATTCGCGCCCGAACTCCGTCACGAGCTGCAGCTCGGCGCCGCTGAGCTCGATGTTGGCGGGCAGGAAGTCGACAGCCACCGGCTGCGAGTGCAACCGGATGTCCTCGGCAGAGACGGCGGCCGACGTGAGCAGGTCGTACACCGTCTGCTCGAGCTCGTCCGGGCGGCGGACACCCATGTTCAGGGTCAGGTGACCCTGGGGGTCGAGGTCCACCGCCAGCACCCGTTGACCGGCTTCCGCCAACGCAGCAGCGAGGCTGACTGCCGTGGTCGTCTTGCCCACGCCGCCTTTTTGGTTGGCGATGGCAATGATCCGCGTCACGGTCTGCGTGGCGCCTTGGTGGGACGGACAAGCGAGCAATCGCGCCGCACTGAGCCGGTATCATAGCGAACCCCATTCCCGTCCAAACAAATGGACGTACGATCGGGCCCAGCCGGTCGGGAGAGAGGAGCAAGTGGCAGAAGAACGCGTCAAGCCGCGCAGCATGTTTGTGGAGGAGGCCGTCCAGCAGGCGCTCGAGAGCCGCTGGGCCGATGCGCTCGCCACAAACCAGGCGCTGATGGAGAAATACGGCGCCGACGAGGAAACGCACAACCGCGTCGGGAAGGCCCTCACAGAGCTCGGCCGCCTCCCCGAGGCCCTCGAGTCCTATTCGGCGTCGCTGACGCTCAATCCCCTCAACCTGATCGCGCAGAAGAATGTCCGCAAGCTCGCGGCACTGCTCGAGAGCAAGGAGACGGTGGCCACCGCGGCTCAGCCGATCGACGTCGAGGCCTTCACCGAGGAGCCCGGCAAGAGTGCGCTGACGGTGCTCACGCCGCCGGCGCGGAAGGTGACGGTGTCGGTGGCACCCGGCGACGTCGTCGAGCTGCAGCCGAACAGCGATCAGCTGCTCGCGGAGACCGGCCGCGGCGTGCCCCTCGGCGCGGTGGACACGAAGATCGCGCGGCGGCTGCTGCCGCTGATGGCGACGGGCAACCGCTACTCCGCCGCCGTGGCGCGAATAGACGACCACGGCATCGAGATCATCATCCGCGAGGCGTACCAGGCCCCGGAAAACGCGCACGTCACCTCGTTCCAGATGTCGCGGGCGCGGCGGGACGAGTTCCGGCCGTATGCCAAGGACTCGCTGCTGGCGTCGCGCGAGATCGACGCCGAGTCGGCGGGCGAGGACGACGAGGAGTACACCGAACCGAGCAACGAGCCGTCCGAGGATCTCGCGGAGATGGGCATGAGCACCTTTCAGGGCGACTCCGAGGAGTCGTCGTCGGACAACGACAGCGATGAGGACACGCGTCCCGAGGACGAATACTGAGCAACGAGCTCCGTCCCGGGGGATATCTTCACATCGAGGACTACGCCCTCATCGGTGACTGCCACAGCGCGGCGCTCGTCGGCGTC
>JAFALX010000142.1 GCA_019234035.1 Candidatus Dormiibacterota bacterium
CCCGCGCAGTGCTCGCTGCGGCCGGCCACGGCGGCGGCCGGACGCTCACCTGGAAGCGGCCCAACAATCCTGGCGGGCTCACACGGCGTGAGGTGGACGTGCTGCGGCTGGCCGCCATGGGACTCACGACGAACGAGATCGCATCGCGGCTCTACATCTCGGCCAAGACCACCGATCACCATATCCAGCACACCTACGGCAAGATCGGCGTCTCGACCCGCGGCGCCGCCGCCCTGTGGGCGATGCAACACGCAGTCGTGCAGTGATTCGCTGCCTCAGCTCGTCGTATCGAGGATTCCGTGCAGGGTTCGCGCGAACTCCTCGGGCTTGCCGGCATACGGCGTGTCGCCTCCGACAAACCCGCCGTGGTGGCTGGGAAAGACGGTCGCCTCCTGGTTCAGCAGCTCGGCCGTCGCGGCTGCGGTGCGGCCGGTGAACGTGCCCACCGATTCCTCGCCGACGCCGATGACGACACGTGCCGGCGCCGACCGCAGTGCGTCGATGTCGGGACGGTAGCTGGGGACCGCCTTCGAACGCTCGGAGAGCAGCGGGTCGTCGCGCGAGCCGTCATCAGCGCTCGGCATGCCGAACTGCGCGGGGTCGGGCCGCGACTGCGCGAAGAATTCGTCCGTGAACTCACCACGCCACATCGTCATGGCGAGGAACGCCGCCATCCCGGCGCCCCAGCCGCCGGTGGCGTATGCGTCCTGAAACCCGGCCACCGCGCGCGCGGCGGCGTCGGCATCGGGGAGCACGGTGACCATCGGCGGCTCGTGGGCGACCAGCAGGGTCACATCCGCGGGATGCGCGGCGACGAGCGCCAGCGCGGTGACCGCGCCGCCGCTGCTGGCGAACATCTCCACGGGGCCGGCGTGCAGCGCGGTGATGATCGCGTGCACGTCCTCCGCCTGCGTCGCGGGGACGTTGTCCGAGCGTCCGTCGCTGCGCGTGCTGCGGCCGAGGCCGCGCGGGTCGTACGTGATCACCGTGCGGTCGGAGAAGAACGACGCCAGCGCCCGGAAGCCGTCCGCCGTCATCGGCTGGCCGATCATGAACAGCGGCGGTCGTCCGTCGGCGGTGGGGAGGGGGCCGTCGACGTCATAGACGAGGGCGGCCCCGGCGGTCTCCAGGGTGCGTGTTTCCACGGCGCTCGTCACTCCGACAGGAGACGCTCGAGCTTGTCGAGCTGCTCGGACCAGCCCTGCTCCGCGCCGGCCAGCGCCTCGGGGGGCGGCATGGGATCGAAGTACGACTGACGCATCGTGAGGACGCTGCCGCCGTCGCGCGACTCGAACGTGAGCTCGATGAGCGAGGCGAAGAGCTCACCCTGCTCCTCGTTGCCTGCGCGGCCGCTCATGACGAGGCGATGCGGACGGTCGATCTCGTAGTACTCGCCGCCCATGTACTGCGAGTACGGGTTCTCGGTCGGTGTCGCATCCGGCCACAGCATGCCGAGCCGGTACGTGCCGCCGACGCGGAGATCGACCTCGGCGGCGGGGCAGGTGAAGCCCTGCGGCCACCACCACCGCGTCAGCTGCGCCGGATCGGTGAAGGCGTCGAAGACCCGCTCCGGCGAGGCGTGCAACGTGCGCTCGATGACGAGCTGCTTCTTCGGGGTGGCGGACAGAACGTCCACGGTGGTCTGCGTCTCAGGCACTGGTGTTCTCCTTCACTTCGGTTGCTGCTGATTGAACGACGAGATGGGTCTCGAGGCGGTCCAGGCGGTCCGACCACTCGGCGTGGGCGCGCCGCAGCCAGTCGTCGACCGGGAACAGGCCCTCGAGCACGAGCCGCGCCGGGCGGCGCTGGCCGTCGCGGCCGCGCTGGATGAGCCCGGCTCGCTCCAGCACCTTGAGGTGCTTGGTGATGGCGGGCTGGGTGAGCGTCGACGCCTCGGCCAGCTCGACGACTCCCGCCTCACCGGCGCCGAGGCGCTGCAGGATCGCGCGGCGGGTGGGATCGGCGAGGGCGGCGAATGCGAGGCTCAGGCGGTCGTCCGTAGACATCACCCGTAGGTTATATAACCGGGCGGTGAAGTGCAAGCCGCGAGATAGCTCGCGGTGCAGGAGATCGCGATGGCGGTGTGGTTGCTGGTGAGAGGATTCCACTCGGCGGCGCTCGCCGCCCCTCGGCGAGACCAGCTGCCGGCGCGCGTGAGCGGGGGCGGCTGACCGCCCCCGCTCGGCCGGCTGTCAGCGGGCGATGCGCCGCCCGACGAGCACGCCGGCGCCGGCTGCGATCACGGCCAGGGCGCCGAGGATGAACACCCACACGGAGATGCCGGGCTGCGCGCCGGCGGCCGTCGTCGCGGCCAGCGTTGCCGAATGCCCGGAGCCGCTCGCGCCGGTGGTTGCGGTCGCGGCCGTTCCGCCGCCGGCGATCGCTGTCCCGCCGCCGTCCCCGGAGCCGGCGTTGGACTGACCACCGCCGGGCACCGGTGGTGCCGGCGTCGGCGTCGCGGTGGGGTGCGGAGTCGGCGTCGCGGTGGGCGTCGCGGTGGGCGCCGGGGTGGGCGGCAGCGGCGGCTGATCGGTCTGGTAGTAGATCCAGGTGTCGGTGGCCGGTCCGAACTGCGTGTCCCACACGGTGACGTCGTGCGCTCCTGGGTCGTCGTCGCCGTAGCCGGGCGCAAAGGTCAGCGTGGCGGCGCAGACTCCGCTGTGCAGCAGAAACGGCGCCATCCCGCGGTACCACGTGTAGCTGTGCTGGAACTGGTAGTCCCAGTAGAACGCGGCCTTCTGGCCGGCGTTGCAGGCGCCGGGGCCCTGCCAGACGTAGGTCGCGCTGATCGGTGCGCCGGCGGGGCCGTGGTATGCGGTGAGGGTCAGCGTCCCGTCGGTGGATCCGTACGAGGCGGCGACGTGCGTGGCGGCAAGCAGGCCGGCCCCGAGCGCCGCCGCGGTCGCAGCCAGTGTGCGGACGGGAGTCGACCGGCGGGTGGTCGAGCGCGAGCGATTCATCGAGATCTCCTCTTTCGCCTGCGGCCTCGCAGACCTCGGCGATGCTGTCGGGTGATTCATGCCCTCCAGACACGCGCCGCTGCGCGCCATTGCGCTCAGAACTTCGCGTTCTCGTGGTCAGGCTCTGAGCGCAATGCCGGTAGCGATCCTGTGTCAGAGGTGCATGAACCTCGCAGAGATCGCCCGGTGAGCCCCGGATGGCGCCACAATCCTGGCGCGGAGTTCGTGCATGGACGTGGAGTCGCTCGAGGCCCTGTCTGACGGCGAGCTCGCGCGCCGTCTGTCGACGGCGGAAGCCGAGGACGCGTTCACGGTTCTCTATCACCGCTACGCCGGTCGCATCTTCGACTTCGTCGCACGCACCGTGCACGACCTCGCCGCTGCCGAGGACATCACGCAGGCCGCGTTCATCCAGGCGTGGCAGCGGCGTGAGACGCTGCAGGACCCGGACGCCGTGAAGGCCTGGCTGTTCCGCGTCGCGGGCAACCGCGCGCTGAACCACGTCACGCGAAAGCGTGCGACCACCGACATCGACGAGCAGGCGGCGATGCTCGCGTCATCGGACGCCGGCCCAGAGGAGCAGGCGCTGTCGCGTGAGGCGGCGCGGCTGGTGTGGGACGCGGCGGCAAGCCTCGAGCCGCGGCAGCACGCGGTGCTGGAGCTGGCCGTGCGCCAGCAGCTGACCAGCGCGGAGATCGCCCAGGTGATGTCGTTGGAACCCGCCCACGCATCTGTGCTCGTGCATCGTGCCCGCGATGCGCTCGGCAACGCCGTGCGCTATCTCCTGGTGGCGCGACGTCGCACGCATTGCGATCGACTCGCCGAGCTCGTGCCCGGAGGCGTCGCGCAGCTGACTCCCGAGCAGCGCGCAACGGTCGACCGGCACATGCGCCGCTGCGGCACCTGCCAGGAGATGGCGCTGCGCGTCACCGAGCCCGAGGAGCTTCTTGGTGCGCTGGTGCTGCTGCCGCTGCCGGAGCGGTTGCAGACGCCGCCGCATCTGTTGATGCGGCCGACCAGCGCGCGTCTGACAGAGACGGCGTCCGAGAACGTGGCCGGCAGCACCCGCCGAGTCGAATCGGCGCCCGTGATGCCGCACCCCACGCCGGCGGGGCGCCGCCGCAGGCGCGCCGCGGTGGTGGCGCTCCTCCTGGGTGTGCTCGTCGCCGGTGCCGGCGGCTCGCTGGTGTACGTGCTCTCGCACCCGAAGGCAGCCGGCGACACGGTTGCGACGGTGGTCACGCCGGGCGGCGGTCAGCCCGTCGCGTCCAATCAGCAGGTGACGCCGGCGCCGTTGTTCGGCACGCCGCCACCTGATGGGTCGGCTCCTCCGACGCCCGCGCCGACCGCGGCCCCCACCCAGCCGCCGACGGCCACGCCGGGGCCGACGCTGCCGCCGCTCGCCGTGACCGCGATCTCCATCTGCTTCGTCGACGCGCGCGGCAGCTGCGATCCCGGCACGACGGTGCAGGGGTGCGCGCCGATCGGCACCGCCCCAGGCGATGTCTGCAAGTACGAGCTGACATTTGAGGTGGCGGCGGGTGCCGGTGGAACGATCGATTGGTCGCTGAGTGGCACCGCAAGCTACTGCGTGCTCGGCACGCCGGCGGCCTTGTCCAAGTCGTTCGGCCCCTCCACCGGATCGGTGTCGGTGCCCATCCGCCCGTCGGACGCCTCGGTGACCACGCCGCAGCAATCCCTGTCACTCGATGTCAACCCGGCGAGCCACACGCTGTCGACCGCGACCGTTACCTCGCCGGAGGGCGGGAGCAACAGCGGCAGCACCGGCTTCTACGGCACGGGCACCTGCTGAGCGGTCAGCGGAGCGCGGCGGCGGCTGCCAGGCCCGCGCCCCTCACTTCCGGTTGACCCGCGCCGGCCCGCTGAACAGAAAGATCAAGACGGCCGCATACAGCAGCCACATCGCCCAGGCCTGATCCCACGGCATGTCGTGCCCGAAAACTGTCGCGTCGGTCACGCCTTTGCCGCGGGGGACGCCCATGCGGCGACCGCCGGTGCCATCATGGTGTCAACAACACGAGCGCCACGCGACAGCGTGGATTGCAGAGACAGAGCTGGTGTGGGGTGACTGCGATGCTGCGTTGGAATCCACCGCTGATCAAATACAAGAGGCCGATCGACGTCGCCGACGCGGAGGAGGCCAGAGCCCTCAAGCGCTTTCACGAGGCGCGCACGCACAACCGCGAGATGACGGAGCTGATGGCCAGCGCGGCCCGGGTCGCGGACTCTGTCAAGCGGCTGAGCGAGGAGCTGCGCCACCTGCGCTAGATCCGTTGGTCACCGTCGAAGGATTGACGTCACGCGTCCGCCTCCGTCGACGTAAGCGGCGTACGATGGACGCAAGCTTTTGGGTTCCTTCGGGGGAAGGACCACTGATGATCATCCGGATCGTAGTCGGATCCGACGGCACTGCCGAGGGGCAGAACGCGGTGCTGTTCGCGGCAGAGTTGGCACGCCAGCTGCACGCCGAGGTGCTCCTCGTGCATGCGATTGGAACCACGGATCTCGACGTGCTGGCCGCTGATGGCTCGGCGCCGTCGCCGAACGGGGACGCCGAGCCGCGTGAACCGGAATCGATCGCGGACCGCGTGCGCACGCTCTGGGCGAAGCCGCTCATCGAGACGGGCGTCGCCTGGGGCGCGGAGGTGCGCTTGGGCCCGCCCGCTCAGGTCCTCGCGACGATCGCAGACGAGGTGGGAGCGCAGCTGGTCGTGATCGGTGGTGGCGCGCCCGACGGGACGGACGGCTGGCCGCTCGGCGACATCGGCGGCGTGCTGGCCCATCCGCGGGCAGTGCCGCTCATTGTCGTCCCTCGCACAAAGAGTCAGTCCCACGCCGGTTCCTGACCCGGACCGCGGTTTCGGCGGCGCCGTGCCGAGCGGCGTGCCAGATCGCGCGATCCGCATGAGAACCGCCGCGCCGGTCAGCGCAGCCGTCTAACGCGCTGTTCGGTCTGGCTACGCCAGGGGACAATGCGAATGCGCGCGTCCACAGCAAGCGCTCCCTGCGGCGTCGCCATGAGCGGGTTGAGGTCGAGCTCCGTCAGCTGCGGCACCCGGTCGGCCAGCAGGGCGAGCCGCAGCAGCACGCGCTCAACCGCAGCGATGTCGACAGGCGGCGCGCCTCGGTAGCCGAACAGCAACGGCGCGCCGCGGATCGACCGCACCAGCTCTGCAGCATCGACGTCGGTGAGCGGCAGGATGCGAAACGATCGATCGCCGAGCAATTCGACGGCCGTGCCGCCACTGCCGAACATCACGAGCGGACCGAAGACCGCGTCGGCGACGATGCCCGCGATCGTTTCGACGCCACCCACCATCGGCTGCACAACAGCTCCCTGCATGACGTCGCCGAGCTGCTCGTGCATGGCTTCGTACGCGTCGCGAACCTGGGCAGCCGACTGGAGGCGGAGGCGCACGCCGCCGACGTCGCTCTTGTGCACGATCTGCGCGCCCTCGGCCTTCAGCACAACCGGAAAATCGAACGCTGCGGCCGCGATCTCGGCGTCCGCGGCTGATGACACGAGGCGCTGTGACACGAGCGGAACCCCGAACGCCGCGAGCAGCCGGCGCACGGCGGTGGCCGCGAGCCACCCGCCATGCGGTGTGGTGTGCAGATGCGCGACGACGACCTCGCGCGCCTCGCTGAGATCGACGTCGGGGAGATCCGGAACGACGCCGCGCGGCCGGGCGCACCAGCGTGCATGCTCGGCGACGCGTCCCAGCGCACGAACCGCGCGCTCGGGAAACGCGAACGACGGAACCGGGTGGTCGCGCTCCCGCAGCGGCGCCGGCGCCACATCGCTGCCGAGGTGCACGAACACCATGGGCCGCTCTCCGATGTCGACGCCGCGGACGGCGTGCGCGACGTCGCCGGCGTCGAGTCCGGCGACGGGGGCGACGATCACGAGCACCCCGTCGACGGATGTGGTGTGACCGACCTCCGCAGACGTGATCACCGAGATGGCGCCGGCGAACATCGCGGGCGTCGCCGCCGCGCCCAGGTCGAGCGGGTTGCTCACCCCGGCATTCGGCCCCGCGATCGTGCGGAGCCGGGCCTGGACCTCGGGGGCGAGCTCCGGCACGTCCAGCCCGGCAGCCGCGCATGCGTCGGCGGCCAGCACCGCGGCGCCGCCAGCGTTGCCGGCGATGAGCAGGCGATTGCCGCGCAGCGGTGGTTGATCGGCGAGGAGTGCTCCGCAGTCGAGCAGCTCCTCGAGCGTGTCGACACGGATCACCCCGGCCTGACGGAAGAGCGCGTCCGCGGCGATGTCCGGGCTCGCCAGCGCCGCGGTGTGCGAGGCGGCCGCGCGAAGTCCCGCGCTGCTGCGACCGGACTTGACGACGACGATGGGCTTGGTGCGCGACACACGCGGCGCCACGCGTGCGAAGGCGCGTGCGTTGCCGACGGACTCCAGATACAGCAGTATCGCGCGGGTGATGCCGTCCTGGCTCCAGTAGCGGAGCAGGTCGTTGCCGCTCACATCGGCCTTGTTGCCCATGCTGACGAAGCTCGACAGGCCCAGCCCCGCGGTGACCGACCGCTCCAGCACCGCAATGCCGAGTGCCCCGGACTGCGATGCGAACGCGAGCGAGCCGGCCACCGGCGCCAGCGGCGCAAAGGTGGCGTTGAGACGGACACGGGAATCGGTGTTGATCACACCGAAGCAGTTGGGGCCGATCACCCGCATGCCCCCGCGGTGCGCGCGCAACGCAATCTCGTGCTGCAGCGCAATGCCGTCCCCGCCGATCTCGGCGAAGCCGCTCGTGATGATGACGAGGCCGCCGACACCCTTTTCCGCGCAGGCGTCGACGACCTCGAGCACGCGCGCGGCGGGGACCGCGACGATGCCGACGTCGACAGCCCCTGGAATCGCCGTCACGCCGACAAACGCCGGCACACCGTCGATCGGGGTCGCGGTGGGGTTCACCGGGTAGACCGCCCCGGTGAAACCGCTGCTGACGAGGTTGCGCACGATGGCACGGCCGATGTTGGTCGGGGCACGCCCGGCTCCGATGACGGCGATCGCACGCGGGCGAAGGATGCGCTCGATGCTGTTTACGCCCGCCGACCACTCGCGCTCCTCGATGGCCGCGATCGCCGCAGCGGTGGGTTCGATGTCGAACGCAACGCGCACCACGCCGGGCGACCACACATCCGGCCGGCGCTCGTAGCCGGCGTTGTGGAACACCTCGAGCATTCGCTCGTTGCCCGCCAGGGTGTCGGCGACGAACCTGGTGATCCCGTGGTCTCGCGCGTACGTGGCGAGGTACTCGAGGAGCAGGGTGCCGAGCCCCCGGCCCTGATGCTCATCGGCGACGGTGAATGCAACCTCCGCCTCGTCCGTTATCGACAGGCGCTCATATCGCCCCACGGCGACGATGTCGTCGCGCAGCAGCGCCACGAACGCCATCCGATCGGCGTAGTCGAGCGTCACGAAGTAGTCGGTCTCCGCGTCGCTCAGCTCGCGGCGCGGGCTGAAGAACCGCGCGTACATGGTCTCCGGAGACAGGCGCTGCACGAAGGCGCGATGGGCCGCCGCATCTTCGGGCCGAATCGGGCGCACACGCACGGTGCCGCCGTCGGCCAGCACCGCGTCCATCGCCCACGCCGCGGGATATGCGGCCGTCCCCGCCCCCGCGGCCGTCACCGAGTCACGCCGTCTGCCGCTGGTGAGGCGGATGCGCACCGGCGCATCGTCGAGTAGCCGTCCACGTGGTGCCGCTCTACCGTTGTGGGGACGTTCAGCGCCTGCGCGATGCTCCCCGCCCAGCTGTCGATCTCTTCCCAGTCGCGGAAGTCGCCGTTCGGTGCCTTCACCGTCCGGACGATGAGCCGCTCCGCGAGCGACAGCGTTCCCGAGTCGATCACGCCGTCGAACGTGCGGTGATCCACAACGGTGAACAGGGACCTGAGCTCGGCGGCGTCCTTGGCTTCCGGGAGAGGTTGCGGCCCCACGGGCCCGCTGCTGAAGAGCCAGAGCGGCCGGTCGCCGAGCGCCGAGCGATTGCGGCGCACGAACGCCGTTGCCTCCTTCATCCAGCGCCCCATGTACACGGCGCTGCCCACGACCGCTGCGTCGAAGCCGGCCACCAGCTCGGTCTGCGCCATGTCGATCAGCTGCGCGTCGACTCCGGCTGCGCCGAGGCTCTCGGCGATGCGTGTTGCGATGCCCCGTGTGCCGCCGTGCTTGCTCGCGTACGCGACGAGAACCTTCATTGGTGCCACCTCCGAGCCGACGAGCCGTCATGTGCCTCAGGGATCAGCGTCGCACCGGCGGCGCGAATCAACCAGGGCCGTCCGTCACGTCCCGAGAGGCGGTTGGTCACTCGGCCGGCGAACCTCGGCAAGCACGGCGTGGGTCACGCAGGCAACCGCGTGTTCCACTCGCGGCGACAGGCCGAGGCCTGTGTCGAGATCGGCAGCCTCCACGGCGAAGATCACCATGCGGCGGGGCAGCGCACCGAGCACCTCGGCGAGGGCGATGGCAGCGCCGACACCGATCCCGTGGCTGCTGACGGGGGAGGCCCCGGCCACCGCCGCGCCTTCCGCGTGTTCCACGCGGTGCACGGTGCCGGGGGGCGCCCCGGAGACCGCGGCGTCGACGATCACCACGAGATCGCGGCTGCGCCAGAGCGACATTAGGCGGGTGCCATCGCCCGGCTCCTCGACGGCATCGACGTGTGCAGCGGCGGGATCGCCGCGCAGCCTCGCTACCACCGCGCCCCCGACACCATCGTCGCGGCGATAAGGATTGCCGATGCCGATGACCAGTGCAGTCGCCACCATCAGCGGCGCAGCACCTGCACGTCGAGGAAGTGCGTGGCGCACGAGATGCAGGGGTCGTAACAGCGCACGAGCTGCTCACAGCGCGTCGCGAGCGTCGCGTCGTCGAGTCCGGAGTTCTCCGCGGCGAACCGGCGCAGATCGTGCTCGATCGCGGCCTGGTTCTGAGACGTCGGCGGCACGATCGTCGCCGACGCGATGGTGCCGTCGGCGGCCAGCTCGTAACGGTGGTACAGCAGCCCCCGTGGTGCCTCGCTGACGCCGTGTCCGACCCCGGCCCGCGGCGCGACCTGCACGCTCGGTGTGCGCGGCGCCTCGTAGCCGTCGATGATGCGCATCGCCTCCTCACACGCGACCATCATCTCGACGCTGCGCACCACGATGCTCTGGAAGGGATTGCGGCACATCTCGCCGAGCCCGGCGTCGCGCGCGGCCATGGCAGCCTGCGGCGGCAGCGCAGCGTGTGAGATCGCATACCGCGCCAGGGCGCCGACGAGGTACTCGCCGCCCGCCCAGCTGCTGTGCAGCGCGGTGCTGTGTGCGACGTGACGTTCGTGCACGTGAGCGAGGAAGTCCGCTGCATCGATGTCGAGGCGACCGCTGCTCGCCTGCACCGAGCGGCCCAGGCTCGGGTATGCCCCGGGCTCAGCCAGTGCGATCAGGTCCCAGTCGCCCTCGAACGCCGGCGCGCGGAAGCCGGATACCCACTCGACCGTTGCCATCGCGGCGCCGAGCGCCCAGCGCAGCTCGTGCACCAGCTCACCGAGCTCGCCCGCGGTGGGCAGGCGATAGAAGCCGCCGACGCGGACGTTGACCGGGTGGATCGCGCGTCCGCCGACGACCTCCATGATGCGGTTGCCGAGCCGCTTCAGGCGCAGCCCGCGCTCGACGTCGGAGCGGTGGTCGCGCGCCATCGCGACGGCACCGTCGTAGCCGAGGAAGTCGGGCGCGTGCAGCATGTACACGTGCAGCGCGTGGCTCTCCAGCCATTCGCCGCAGTACAGCAGCCGGCGCAGCTCCGCCAGCCCTCCGCCGACGGTCATACCGCACGCATCCTCGATCGCCGCGCACGCGCTCATCTGATACGCGACCGGACAGATGCCGCAGATCCGCGCTGTGATGTCCGGGGGCTCGGTGTAGGCGCGCCCGCGGAGCAAGGCCTCGAAGAACCGCGGCGGCTCGAATATGCGGAGCTCGACGGACGCGACAGCGCCCGCGTGCAACTCGATGCGCAGCCGGCCCTCGCCCTCCACGCGCCCGATGGGCGTGCCGTCGATGGTGCGCGTCGCGCTGTGGGTCATGCGGGTCGCTCGCCGACGCCGGTGCTCACGTCACGAAACGCCGGCGCGGCGGCGTTGAACGTGTGGAACGTCCGCACGATCGCGTCGTCGGCCATCCGCAGCTGCCGCAATCGCGGGATCAGCGCGGCGGTTGCGGCGGTGTCGGCCGGGCCGAAGCACCCGTAGCAGCCTCGGTTGTACGCGGGGCACAGCGCGCCGCAGCCGGCGTGCGTGACGGGTCCGAGACACGGGATGCCCTGCGTGACCATCACGCACGGCGTCCCACGTCGCTTGCATTCCACGCACACCGAGGACGACGGGAGCGCGGGGGTTGCGCCCAGCAGAAACGATGCGATGACCTGCAGGAGCTGCGACCGGTTGATGGGGCAGCCACGCAGCTCGAAGTCGACCGGCACGTGATCCGCGATCGCCGTTGACGTTGCCAGCGTGCTGATGTACTCGGGGCGCGCGTAGACCGCGCGCGTGAACTCGGTGACGTCTGCCATGTTGCGCAGCGCCTGGATGCCGCCCGCGGTGGCGCACGCGCCGATGGAGACGAGGCGGCGCGACTGTCGCCTGACGTCGCGGATGCGCTCGCGGTCCTCCGCTGTGGTGATGGATCCCTCGACGAGCGAGAGGTCGTACGGGCCGGCGAGGACCGCGCTGGACGCCTCGAGGAAGTGCGTGATCTCCACACTCCCGGCAAGAGCCAGCAGCTCGTCCTCGCAGTCGAGCAGCGTGAGCTGACAGCCGTCGCACGAGGCGAACTTGAAGACGGCGAGCCGGGGACGTGCCGCCGTCACAGCTCGGGCACCGCAAGCAGGGGCGCCACGACGTCCCAGGTCATCACGGGCCCGTCGACGCACACGAATGCGCCGCCGAGCTGGCAGTGGCCGCACACGCCGGCGCCGCACTGCATGTTCCGCTCGAGCGACAGCAGGGTTCGCGTCGGCGGCAGGCCGCGCTCGGTGAGCCGCGTCGCCACGACGCGCATCATGATCTCCGGCCCGCAGACCATTGCGACGCTGTTGCCGGGGTCGAAGGTCACACGCCGCAGCTCGTTGGTGACGATGCCGACGCTCCCCGCCCAGCCGCTGGAGGGGCGGTCGACGATGGTGCGCACGGCGATGCGCCGTTCGTGCCACCAGCTGTCCAGCTCCGCGCGGAACAGCAGCTCGGCCGCGGACCGTGCGCCCACCACGAGCGACACCACACCGAAGTCGGTGCGTCGCCCGAGAATCGCATGGACGACCGGACGCAGCGGTGCAAGTCCGAGGCCGCCGGCAATGATGACGACGTCCTTGCCGCGCGCGGAGCCGACGTCCCAGCCGCGACCGAACGGCCCGCGAACCCCGATGACGCCGCCGCCCGTGAGCGAGCAGAGTGCGTGCGTGACCCGGCCGACATCACGGATGGTGTGCACGAGCAGCCCCATGCCGGAGAGGGCGCTGCACGAGACCGGCACCTCGCCCACGCCCGACGCCCACAGCATGTTGAACTCGCCCGGCAGCGCCGAGGCGATCCCGTCTGCAGCCGGTTGGAGCACCAGCGTGACCGCGTCGGCGGTTTCGCGGCCGACCTCGATCACGCGATAGAGCGCCGGGCGCATCGCCACGGCCGCACCGTGTTCAGATGCCGGCTGCACGGCCACCCCCGTACAGATCCAGCAGCCGCAGCCGCGACGACTCCAGCCGCTCCGCCATGATGCCGGCGATGCCGGTGGCGACCGCATACCCGGCCTCGGGATGTTCGGTGAGATACGTGCGCACGCATGCCGCGTGGAGCTGAATGGCGCGGACGGGCTCGATGGCGACGGCGTCGAAGCGCCAGCGGTGTGGCGGCACCAACCACGACCAGCCGAGCAGATCGCCCGAGTGCAGCGTCTCGATCAGCGCCAGCGATCCGGCCGGCGGACGGACCCCGACCGCGACGCGCCCGGAACGGATCGCAAAGAACGTATCCGCGACGCCGCCCTCGCTGACGAGCCGCTGGCCCCCGTGAAACACTATGTTGCTGGCGCAGTCCGCAAGCCGCGTCGTGAGCTCCACCGGCAGAGCGGCAAAGAAGCGGTGTTCCGCGAGCTCATCGGCGATGTGCTGCACGGCCGATCACTGCGGCACCGGCGCTGCGGCCGGTTGCTCGCGGAGGGCGCGGACCTCGTCGGTGATGTCGATACCGACCGGGCACCACGCGATGCAGCGTCCGCAACCCACACATCCCGAGGTGCCGAACTGCTCCCACCACGTCCCCAGCTTGTGCGTCAGCCACTGGCGGTAGCGGGCGCGCGTCGACGTGCGCACCGAGCCGCCATGGATGTGCGAGTAGTCCTGCTCGAAGCACGACGCCCAGCGGCGCACGCGCGCATCGCCGGCGACCACGTCGGGCTCGTCCACGAGGTCCGAGCAGAAGCACGTGGGGCACTGCATCGTGCAGTTGCCGCAGGCGAGGCAGCGTTGCGC
>JAFALX010000184.1 GCA_019234035.1 Candidatus Dormiibacterota bacterium
TCACGAGCGTGTCGAGGAACGCACGCGCTGCGTCCTTGCTCGTGAACGCCCCCGACTTGACGTCGAGGTCGGCGACCGCGGCGAGCGCGTACTCGACGTCGGACGCGCTCATCCGCCGCTCGGCCGGTCGCTTGCTCGCCGATGCGCCGCTGTTGACATAGACGTCGCCGTCGGATTCCGCGACGAGGCGAGCCGCGCCGTCGAGGTCGGCCGAGCCGAAGTACGCTGACCGCCGCGTCGCCGCGTTCCACAGTTCGAGTTGGCAATCCGGTCGCGCCTTCGCCGTGAGCCGGTCGAGGAAGTCGCGCGCCGCCGTGTAACGGTCGTCGTCGACCGTTGCCGGCGCCCGCATCACGCTCACGGCTCCCACTCCGCTGGCAACCGCATCCGCTCGGCGGCGCAGTGCGACGTGTGCCGATGACGGAGCTTGCCCCGGTACTGCGATAGCCGCCCCGTCAACCGCAACAGTTTCAGTGCCTCGCGCAATTCGCCGCGGCCGAGCCCGAGATGGAGTTCGTCCCACGCGATCGGCGCCAGCGTGTTGACGTCTCGTGCTTCCGGGTGTCGGTGGAGCAGACGATGGACGTGCATGTACGCGATGACGTCGTCGTCGATCAACGTGCGCGCGTTGATCCGCTCAACGGGTCGCGCTGGTACGTCCCACACGTTGCCGTCGCGCGGCGTTGTCTCCGACGCGAACGTGACCGGGAACTCGGACGCGTCGTCGCGGTCGCCCGCGGTAGACTTATCCCGTCGCGGTTGCATGTCCAAGATGCACTCCGTAGGCCTGCGTCGAAGCCTCACCGCTCGGTCTGCCCGGTGAGGCTTCGCCATTTCTCGCGGTCGTTACGGCCGCTGACGATTGCGCGCCGCATCCGCAGTTTTTCGCGCTCGTGGCGGCACCCGTGTCGGCTTGCCGTCGTTCCGCTCGCGGTGCCGGCGACTTCACACTTCGACTTCGCAGTACGCCGCGGCGCCGAAGGAGGCCGTGTACCGACGGCTGTGAAACCGCGAACAGACGCGCAAGTTCGTATTGCGTGACGCCGCCGCGCTGATATAGGACGACGATCCTCGCGCGTTCCGCCGCCGTAAGCTTCCAGCCGACGCTACGGGCGCGTGTAACCTCGTCGGTGTCGATTGCCGTCAACCATTCGTTCTCCGCCCGCTCAGATATGTGCTCCGGGCTTCGGCGGGATCGATGCGCCAGAGATCACCGTCAATCTTCAAACCGGCAATCTGGCAATCTGGCAATCGTCATCCCTGGGGACCTTGAGGATGGAACTCGAAGGTCACGAGGCACCTTCCATGATAGCGAACCCCGCCGCTACGACATAGCGGGCGCGGTGACACCCGATAACGGCGCGAGTTGTTGTCAAGCATGCTCCTGAGATGAAAGTGGAGTCCGATCAAAATGCCGGTTCGACGGGCTCGTCTTCGAGCGTGCGTGGGGTCGTCCCGGGCGCGTAAAATTTGGTGCAGGAAAGATGACCCCCTGCACCACAAACGTACGGCGCGCGGTGCAGCGCGTGACGGAACTTTCAAGGCTGTCGACAGCACGATGTGTGACCGAGCACGGTGTGTGACCGACTGACGCACACCCTGCCCCAAGCCGCCGAGCGCGTCGGCGTGAGCCCGAGCACGGTGAAGCGGGCAATCCGCGCGGGTCGGTTACAGACGTTGTGTCTCAACGGCACCCGTGGCCGCAGCGTGAGGGTCAGCGAGGACGCATTGCACCAATGGCTACGAACCTGTGCGATGCCCGTGCCGACGCGAAGTCAGCGTCGACCGCGTGGCAGCGTGCGGGCGAAAGTCGTCGCGGCGGAACGGGCTGCGTTAGCCGTTGATAGCGCGGCGCACGGCGTCGAAGTTCCGCGACTTCGCGTAGTGGCGCAGCGTGACGATGAGGTTGCTGTGTCCGACGACGCTGATGATGTCGTGCTCGGCCACCCCGTCGTCGAACAAGTCCGACACGTACGTTGCGCGTAGGTCGTATAGCCGGTGCGCCGCGAGCGGCGTGCCGTCGACCAATGCCCGCCACCAGCGCGACAGAACCTCTTGACCCATCAGGCCGTTGCCAACCGACGGAAAGACGAGGTCGGGAAAGCGCTTGTCGTGCGACGTCAGTGCGCCCGACGCCTTGAGCGCACGCAGCGCGTCGACCAACTCCTCAGCGATCGGCACCACCCGTTTGCCGGCCGTGGTCTTTGGCTCGGCGATGTCGAGGACGCGGTGTTTCAGCTTGCCGTCGCGCGCTCGTTTCTCGCCACTGTCGACCTGACTGCCTCGAACTTCCAAAACCTTGCGCCGGTCGAGATCGACGTACTGCCAGCGCAGCGCGAGCGCTTCGGCCGGTCGGAGCCCCGTCTTGAGCAGCAGCAGGAAGAGGACTTCGTAGGGGTGTCCCGCAATCAGCCGCCGTAGCTCGCTCTTTTCATCGAGTGTTAGCGGCGTCGGCTCGCGATGCAGTGGGGCGACGCTGACGCTCAGCCGGTCGGCGTCGGCCACGTTGACATCGATGATGCCGTCGCGCACCGCGTCCTGCAATGCCGAGCGGAGCACCTTGTGGACGTTGGCGACCGTCGTCTGGTGCAACGGCCGGTGCGTCTTGGCGGATGTGCGACGGCGAAGCCAGCCGATGAGGCGCGATACGTCGCGCGACGTCAGGGAGCGTAGCCGGATGTCGCCGATGTCGGACGCCCGTACATGCGTGAGGTAGCTGGCGTACGCCGCCGCCGTCTCGTGGCGCTGCTCCGGGCGCTGGCGCTCCAGCCAGCCGGTGAGGTACTCATCGACGGTCAAGCCTGACGCCGCCGCGGCGGCTGTCTGACCCTGGCGCTCGACCACGGCCGCGCGGAGCGCTTGGAGCGCCGCTTCCGGGGTCGTGCCGTACTTGGCGATGCGCTTGCCGCTGACGCTCTGGCGGGCTTGGTACAGGTCCTTGTCGCGAAGGTAGGTCACCCCCGCCGGGAGCTTTGCTGCCCCCTTGCCGGTCCCGGCCATATCGAACGCTCCCCGGCTCTAGCCAGCCGGTATGCCACCGCCGTATGCCACTAAGCGGTCGTCTGCAGCATACCTGTATTCGGCTCAGTTGGCATACTTGCTGGCATACTCAGCGGCGGATCGGCCCCGCCAGCGACCGCCGGGACGATGGAAATCTCTTCCCCTTCAACAACTTTCGTCTCTAGGCCATCGCCAAAGCGGATGTCGGAGTCATTGACGTAGATGTTGATGAACTGCCGGAGCTTGCCCTGGTCATCGTAGAGGCGATCGCGGAAACCCGGGTATGAGGTGTCGAGATTCTGCAGAGCCTCCTGCACGGTCGTCCCCTCCACCGCCACCTCGGCGCTGCCGTTGGTCAGCCTGCGAAGCGGGCCGGGGATGCGCACCGTCAGGGCCATAGCGGGCCGAGTATACGGACGCGGCCCGCGAGCGCGATGAGCGCACACCCGCGGGCCGCACGACGCCGGGTCAGGTCAGGCGGCCTGCCGCACCGTCGCAATGAACTCGTCGAACGCAGCGCGACCGCTGCCATGCCACATCTCGACCACCGGCGGGGGCAGCAGCGCGAACGTGAAGGCGAGCTGCTCGGGCGTCATCTGCTCGAAGACGAGGCCGAGCACCAGCCAGATCTTGTCGCCGGTGAAGTGCGCCATCGCGTGTCCCGGGAGCGCGCCCCACTCCTCGGGCGACATGTTCCGCGAGGCAAGCGGAAGGATCTCGGTCTCCTCCTCACCGAGGTGCTTGCCCAGCTCGGTCCAGAGGTCGGTCAGGGCAGTGACGAGCGCGCGTCCGCTCGCAGCGCTCGGCGCCGAGTACCAGGCCGCCAGGGCCTCACCGGCTTCCTCACGCCGCCGGTGCACCGTCGCGTGCTCGGTCTCCATGCGGCCGATGAGGTCGCGGGCCTCCGAGCAGCGCTCCGTCAGCGCCGGCCACAGGATGGCGTCCTCACCGCCGTGATGCGCATCGAGGAAGCGCAGCACGTTGTCGAAGTAGGAGTGGACCGCATCCACGTGCGCAGCGTCATCTGACCGGACGCCGTCGACGATGCCCGATGCCGTGGCGAAGGCGGACCGGAAGAGTCCGTGCGGGATGAGCATGTCCGAGGTGTCGGTGGTGTATGGCGCGGTCTGGGTCATTCGCATCTCCGGTGTGAAGTCGGGTTCCAACACCGGCAGCGTGCTGGATAGCCAACAACCGGCCATCCGGGGAAACCCGTGTTTTCAGACCGTGGGAGCCGGCTCGGCTGCGGCCGCGGCGTACACCGCCAGATGCGCCCGGGTGCGCAGCCCGAGCTTCTGCTTGAGGCAGCCGACGTGCTGCTCGACCGTTCGCTCGGACACGAATAACCGCGCGCCGATCTCGCGATTGGAGAGGCCTTCCGAGAGCAGCCCCAGCACGTCGGCCTCCCGCGGCGTGACGCCCGCCTCGCGCAGTGGCGCCGGCAGAGCACGCGCACCGCGTGTCGGCCGCGCCACCCGTGCGCCGGCGCGGCGCAGCAGCGAGCGGCACCCGGCCGCCAGCCGGGCGTTGCCGGCTTCGTCGAAGAAGGAAGCGGCGTCGGTCAGCCAGGCAACGGGCTCCCCCCAGCCATCCGTCAAAGCGGCCTCGGCGGCGAGCCGCCAGCAGAGGCTTCTGTACCAGGGGTTGCGGGCCAGGTGGTCTTCGCCGCGAGCAACGGCGGCGCACGCCTCGGCGTGACGTCCGGCCCGGCCGAGGCGGACAGCCTCGGCAAACGCGAGGTATCCCGCTCCCAGCGAAAGCAGCGGCGTGATGCCGCCGGCCGCCTCGAGGTCGGGATCGCGGCCATCAACGGAATCCACCAGCACCGTCAGCGCCGCGCCCAGGCGAGGCATCACGCTGGGCGGGGACCTCCTGTAGACCTCGCCGGCATGCCGCAACGCGTCGCGCGCCCGGCCGCGGTCCTCGGCGGCCAGCGCGGCCAGCGCGCGCGCCTCGCCCCACGCCGCGCCGAGCAGCTCGACGTCGTCGGGGAGGACCGCCAGCGCAGCGCGAATCTCCTCCTCCATGGCGGCCCGCGTTCCGTGGATGGCCTCGAGGATCGACAGGAAGAGGTGCGCGACGGCCTCGACGGCGCGCAGCTCGAGGCGGCGCGCCAGCTCGACGCAGCGATCGCACGTCTGCCGGAGCTCCTCCACCTCGTGGGTCATGTCGAGAACAGCGGCGATCTCGAGATCGAGGGTCGCGGCGGTGGCGGCGGCGCCCAGGCGGAGCGCCTCGGTTCGGGCCCGGCGCAACGTCTCCGCGCTCGAGGCGCGGAACATCTCGACGACACCGATCTGGTACAGGGCGCGCATCCGCCAGTACGCCAGTCCCGCCGCCTCCGCAACCTGGAGGGCGCGCTCACCGATCTCGGCGGCCTCGGCAAGGTCGCGCGTGCGCGCGCATCGCGACCAGACCTCGAGCGCCTCGCAGGCGACCTGGGGCTGCGCTGTCGCCATCGCCTGGGCGGCCGCATCGCGCGCGAGCGCTTCCGCGGCGTCCGTCTCGCCCCGGCCGACCGCCAGCTGAGCCCCCGCCGCGGTGACGCGTGCGCGCAATGCCGGGTCGCGCGCGGCATCGGCCATCCGCCGCGCCCGATCCAGCTCCTCGTGTCCCGCGTCGAAGTGCGCCGCGGCGATTGCGCACCGCGCCAGCATCAGATGGGCGGCGGCGCGGCGCGCCGGCGGCGCCGCCACCTCGGCGAGCAGGTCCAGCAGATCCGCGGCGTGAGCCCGGGTTCGCTGCAGATCGCCCGCCGCGGCAGCTGCCTCGGTGAGCGCCTCCGCGATGTCGGCGCGAAGCGGCGGCTCGCCGGCGAGCGTGGACGCACGCTCGAGGGCGGCAGTGGCCGACTCCAGGGCGCCGCGGCTGAGCGAGGCGCGGCCGGCTTCGAGGAGCATGCCCGCCGCGACCTCCGGCCGGCCGGCCAGCTCTGCGAGCGAGGCGGTGACCAGCCGTTGCTCGGGCGCCGCCCCGGCCTGCCCCGCCATGCCTTCGAGGCACCCGGAGGCCAGCTCGGCACGCTCGTGCGGCAGCAGCTGCGCGAGCAGTGCGTCCCGCGTCAATGAGTGCCGGAAGGCGTAGCCGCCGTCGAGTGGCGCGAGCAGCTGGAGCTCGACCGCACGATCGAGCGCCTCGTGCGTGATGCCGGCCGCGGATCCGGCGGCGCGGCCGGCGAGGTCCCAGTCGAAGCTGCGACCCAGCAGGGCCGCTGCGGCGAGCACGCGGCGGCCCTGCGGGCCCATCGCGTGCAGGCGTTCGCGGACCGTGACCGCGAAGCTCTCGGGGACGACGCGGCCGACCGCGTGCGTCATGTGCCACGCCCCGTGCTCGTGCACGAGCGCCCCACTGGACACCGCGGTCGCCAGCACCTCCTCCACGAGGAACGGCAGTCCTTCAGCGCGCTCGGCGACGAGCTCGACGACGGCGGGGTCGAGGGCGCCAGCGCCGAGGCTGCGCGCGATCATCTCGGCCACGGCAGCAGTCGACAGCGGTGCGAGCGCGATCAGGTCGACGGCACGGCGGGCGTCGAGTCGCGCGAGGGCGTCGCGCGCCGCGGTCGGGGCGTCGTCCCGCAGCGAGCACAGCACCAGCACGCGTGCAGAGCGTGCGTGGTCGGCCAGGTACTCGAGAGCGTGCAGCGTCTCGGCGTCGGACCATTGGATGTCCTCGATGCACAGCACGCAGCCGCGCGAGGCCGCGGCTCTCTGCAGCGACCCGAGGACGGACTCTGCGACGACGACGGGCGACTCAGCGGCCCCGCCGGTGAGCGCGGGAGGCGGCTCGGCGATGAGCGCCTCGGCGATCGGACGGTACGGGGCCGCGACCGCGGTCGGCACACAACGTCCCCTCAGGACGACCATTGCACGTCCGCGCGCAGCCGCCGCCGCCTCCGTCAGCAGCCGCGACTTGCCGACTCCGGCCGGGCCCGCAACCACCAGCAGACCTCCGCGCGACGCCGCTGTTTCGTCGAGGGCGTGGTCGATGCGCTCGAGCTCCGTCTGCCTGGCGACGACGGTCGGGCACAGGATCCGCGGCATAGCGACAGTATCCCGAGGGCAGGCCCTGCAGACCAGCGGGCCGCGCCTACAGCGCGGCGTCCAGCTCCACGACGAGCGGGCTGCGGTCGGCGCGCGATGTGGCGCCGTTGACGAGGTCGTCGAACACCAGCTGCGACCAGGACTCCATGCTCAGATACCGGTCGCGCATCGCCTCGAGCGACAGCACCTCACCCTCGAGCTTGTCCGTCTCGCGGACGTCGACGAAGCCGAGGGTGGGCTCGACCAGGAAGACGAGCCCGAGATGCACGCGGGAAACCGGGCTCGAGTCGTCGTTGAGCGCGGCCACCAGCCGCGCCGTCGCGGGCGAGGGGCAGCGGATCTCCTCGGCCCACTCGCGCTTCAACCCGCCGACGACGGGATCACCGGAGCCGCCGTCGGTGGGGTTGACGTGTCCCCCGATGCCGAGCGAGTACAGGTGATGGAGCCGGCGCTCAGTCGAACGGCGCAGCCGGCGTGTGATCAGATAGCTGTCGTCGTGCGGATGGCGAACCACGCAGTAGGGAATGATCTGCTGCAGCGACGGGTCATCCTCGACCTCGCTCCGCGGGCGGTACTCCGACGCGGCGCTCACCGTCCGCAGCACGCGCTCCAGCCCGCGCGTCACGAGACCGTGCCAGGCGCCGTCCGGAAAGATGGTCGTCCGGGGGACGCAGAGCACGTCCTCATCGACGTGCGCGCGGACCACTCGCGCCCGTGGTTGAGCAGCGGCTGTCCGGCCGGCGGTGATCCCCACCCGCGCATTATCCGGGTCCACGCGGGCACTTGTTTCGCCGCGGCCTTTTGCGGCGACGATTGCATCGATGCCTGAGCTGCCCGAGGTCGAGTCGCTGTCGAGCGCCCTCGGGGAACGCCTCCGCGGTGCTCGCGTCGCCGGCGTGACGCTGCGATCGGTGGCGGCGCTCAAGACCTATGACCCGCCGCTCGATGCCCTGTGCGGGCTCGCGGTGAGGGGCGGCACCCGGCACGGCAAGTTCATCGATCTGCAGCTGCCGCCACTGCATCTGATCGTGCATCTGTCGCGTGGCGGCTGGATCCGGCTGCGCGACGCCGCCACCGAGCGTGCGCCGGTGTCCCTGCGCGGGCCGCTGGCGCTGAGCCTGGGCTTCGAAGACGGACGCGGCATCGACATCACCGAGCACGGCAAGGACAAGCGGCTCGCCGTCTACGTGGTGCGCGATCCGCGTGAGGTGCCCGGCATCGCGCGGCTCGGCCCCGATGCCCTCGACGCAGCGTTCGACGTCGCGGCACTCGGCACGCTGCTGAGCGGACAGCACGGAACGATCAAGAGCGTGCTCGCCGACCAACGTCTCATAGCGGGCATCGGCAACGCGTATTCCGACGAGATGCTGCACGTGGCGCGGCTGTCGCCGTTCCGCCGCGCCGACACGCTCACCGCCGAGGAGGTTGCGACTCTGCACGTCGCGATGCGCGAGATCCTCGAGGACGCGCTCGCCGAGGCCCGCGCGGCGTCACCCGAGACGCTCAAATCCGCCAAGAAGCTGCGCATGCGCGTGCACGGACGCACCGGCGAGGCCTGTCCGGTGTGCGGCGACACCGTGCGCGAGGTGGCGTTCACGACGCGCTCATTCCAGTACTGCGCCCGCTGTCAGACCGGTGGGCGTGTGTACGCTGACCGCCGCATGTCGCGACTGTTGAAATGAACGCAACGCGCGCCGCCGATGACCGCGCGCTGGAGCGAGCCCTGTGGTCGCTGCGTGCCTACGACGCGATGGCGCTCGCCACCACCGGCGAGGACGGACCCCAGGTCGCAGGCGTGTTCTTCGCACCGGAGGTCGTCAAGGATGGCATCCGGTTGATCATCGCGACGCTCGGCGATACCCTGCTGCACCGCAGCCTGCAGCACGATCCGCACGTGGCGTTCCTTTGCTCGCCAGGGAACGCCTCGCGTTGGGTGCAGGGAACGGGCGTCGCCGAGCTCGTCGACGACCCGCTTCGCCACGCGGATCTGCACGAGCGCCTGATGGCGCACGCGCCGGGGGCGCGGGCGTATGTCGAGCGCTTTCCCATGGTGCCGGCGCTGATCAATGTGCGACGGCTCAAGATCGTCGAGGCGATCGACGCGGTGCCGCTGTTGGTCGATCTCAGCCCGGATTCAACGCCCGGCTGACGCATCCGATCCCACCCCACAAGGCTCCCGTGAGTCGCGTAAGCTTCCTGCGCTGCACTCAGAGACAGACAGCGGAGAGGTGTGTGCGCATGTACAAGGCTGCAGTTCCATTTCCCGTGCTGCCGGGCAAGGATGCGAGCCAGGTGGCGGCGGTCCTCAGAGCAGATCCTGCAGGTTACGCAGAATCTCGCCGGCGCGCCGGCGTGCACCTGGAGCGCGCCTACGAGATGCCGACCCCGATGGGCACGTTCCTGATCGCATACCTCGAGTCCGATCGGCCCTATGCCGAGGCGACCGCCGAGGCAGCGCGATCCGAGCTGGCCGTCGACCGCGCGTTCGCGGCGGCCGTCAAGGAGGTGCATGGCATCGACATCACCCAGCCGCCGCCGCCCGGGCCTCCGCCCGAGGTGCTGGGCGACTGGGTGGATGAGACGGTGACCACGCGCAAGCGCGGCATCGCGTTCTGCGTTCCCGTACTGGCCGGCGCGGAGGAAACGGGACGCGCGTTCGCCAGGGAGGCGTACACCAACCGGCGCGACGAGTTCGCGGCCAGCCGCCGGGCGATCGGCGCATGCCGCGAGGTCGCGGTGCTCAACACGACGCCCTCGGGGCAGCTGATCGCTGTGTACGGCGAGGCCGACGACCCGGTCGAGGCCAACCGGCTGTTCGCACAGTCGACGAGCCCGTACGACGTCTGGTTCAAGGAGCAGCTCACGCGCATCTTCCCGCCCGACGTCGACTTCAACGTGCCGCTGCCGCCGATCACCGAGATCTTCGACTCGCAGGAGATCCTGGTAGCGCGCTGACACACGTGACGAGCGCGGCGCGCTGAGCAGCTCAGCGCGCCGCGTATCTCTTCGAAGAAGAGACGTCGGGACCCGGCCACTAACGTCGCGACCACCGCAAGTGCGTCTGTCCTCGCCCGCCGCTCCGCACGCTCGTACCCTTAGCGCATGGCCTTGCCTCCGACGCCGCCGCCATTCCGGGACCCGATGTCGCGGCGCTGATGGAGCGGTGAGGCAGGGTACCGATGGCGACGCACCCGCTCAGC
>JAFALX010000239.1 GCA_019234035.1 Candidatus Dormiibacterota bacterium
CGTGCTCAACAGCGTTTTCCTGCACCACGCCGTGGAGGCGGGGCTGGACCTGGCGATCGTCAATCCCAAGGATGTCGTGCCCTACGCCGAGATCCCCGGCGAGCAACGCTCGCTCACCGACGACGTGGTGTTCAACCGCCACCCGGAGGCGCTGGGCCGCTTCATCACCTACTTCGAGCAGCACGCGCCCACGTCCGCGCGCGCCGGCGACGCGGCGGTCAACCCGCTGGAGGGCCTCTCCGTCGCGGAGCAGATCCATTACCAGATCCTGCACCGCATCAAGGACGGCATCGAGGGCCGCCTCGACCTCGCCCTGCGCGAGCGCACGCCTGTCGAGGTGCTCAACCTTGTGCTGCTGCCGGCGATGAAGGACGTGGGCGACAAGTTCGGGGCGGGCGAGCTGATCCTGCCCTTCGTGCTGCAGTCCGCCGAGGTGATGAAACGCGCCGTCGCCTGCCTGGAAGGGTTCCTGCAAAAGCAGGAAGGCTATACGAAAGGCAAGGTGGTGCTGGCAACGGTCTTCGGCGACGTGCACGACATCGGCAAGAACCTGGTCAACACCATCCTCAGCAACAACGGCTACACGGTCTACGACCTGGGCAAGCAGGTGCCGCTGACGACGATCATCGACAAGGCGCAGGAGGTCTCCGCCGACGCCATCGGCCTCTCGGCGCTGCTGGTGAGCACCAGCAAGCAGATGCCCGCGTGTGTGAAGGAGCTCGACACGCGCGGCCTGCAGTACCCGGTGGTCATCGGCGGCGCCGCCATCAACCGCGGCTTCGGCCGCCGCATCCTCTACGTCGAGGACGACCGGGTGTACGCACCCGGCGTCTTCTACTGCAAGGACGCGTTCGAGGGGCTGGAGACCGTGGACCAGCTCGTCGACCCGGATCGACGCGGCGTCCTCGTGGAGCGCGCGCGCGAGGAGGCCGAGGTGCATCGCGAGCGCGAGCGCGCCAAGCATGAGCGACGCGCGACGGCCGCAGCGTCCGCGGGAGCGCAGCCGGCGCGCAGCGCGACACGACGCGACGCGGCGATCCCGGCGGCTCCGTTCTGGGGGCCGCGCGTGCTGCGCGACATCCCGATCTGGGACGTCTATCCGAGCATCGACCGCAACTCGCTGTTCAAGATGAGCTGGCAGTTCCGCGGCGTGCACGACGACGAGCGCTGGGCGGAGCTGCTGCGCACGGAGCTGGAGCCGCGGCTGCAGCGCTCGATGGAAGAGGCCGAGCGCGACGGCTGGCTCGAGCTGCAGGCGCTGTACGGCTACTGGCCGGCGCTCGCCGATGGCGACGCCGTGGTCGTGTACGACCCGGGCGACATCGACCGCGAGCTCGGACGCTTCGCGTTTCCGCGTCAGTCGGAGCAGAACCGCCTCTGCCTCGCGGACTACTTTCGCTCCGCTGAGGACGTCGGCGACGGTGAGCGCGATGTCGTCGCGCTGCAGCTCGTGACCACGGGGCCGCGTGCGTCGGAGCTGTCGAACCGGCTGCAGGAGCAGGGCGACTACGACGACATGCTGCGGATCCATGGGTTTGCCACGCAGATGGCGGAGGCCACCGCGGACTACATCCACCACCGCATCCGCCGCGAGCTGCGCCTGCCCGACGAGCAGGGGCGCCGCTACTCGTGGGGGTACGCAGCATGCCCGGACCTGCGTGACCACGAGGTCCTGTTCCGCATCCTGCCGGCGCAGGAGATCGGCGTGAGCCTGACCGAGAGCTATCAGTTCGTCCCCGAGCAGTCGACGGCAGCCATCGTGATGCACCATCCCGAGGCGCGCTACTTCGGTGTCTACGGCCTCGACGCCGTCGCCGAGGACGGGCTGGTGGCCGCAGCGAGCTAGCGCGGCACCAGGCTCGGCGGACGTGGAACTCCTCGAGCGCGCGCCACAGCTCGAGCGGCTGGCGGCGCTGTTGCGCGGCGCGGAGTCCGGGCACGGCCGCCTCGCCTTCGTCGCGGGCGACGCCGGCTCGGGGAAGTCGTCGCTGCTGCGGGCGTTCTGCCAGTCGGTGTCGCCGGCGACGCAGTCGTTCTGGGGCATGTGCGATCCGCTCACGACTCCCCGGCCGCTGGGCCCGCTGCTCGACATCGCCCCGCACCTGGGCGTCGAGCTCGCGCCGCTGCTGCGCGGGGCGCACCGCGCCGACGTCTTCGATGCGATGCTCGCAACGCTCGCTGCTCGCGACACCGCGGTCGTGCTCGTCTTCGAGGATCTGCATTGGGCGGACGATGCGACCCTCGATCTTGTAGGGTTTCTCAGCCGCCGGCTCGCAGCGCTGAAGCTGCTGCTGCTCGCGACGTATCGCGACGACCAGCTCGGTCCCGACCATCCACTTGCTCTCGCTCTGGGCGACGTCGCATCCACCGCCGGGGTGACATGGGTCAGCGTGCCGCCCCTTTCTCTGGACGCGGTCGCGCGTCTGGCCCGCGGCAGCCACTTCGATGCCACGAAGCTGCATGTCGAGACGGGCGGCAATGCCTTCTACGTCTCGGAGGTGCTCATGGGTGGCGATGAGGGACTGCCGCCAACGGTGGCGCACGCAGTGTTGGCGCGAGCCGGGCGCCTCTCCAGTGCGGCGCGCGCCGCATTGAATGCAGCGGCCGTCGCCGGTCCGCGGACCGATCGGTCGGTGCTGCTGCGGATGCCGGACGTCGACGATCGCGCGTTGGACGAGTGCCTCAACAACGGGATGCTGCGGTTCGAGGCGCCGCACTACGAATTCCGGCATGAGCTTGCCCGCCAAGCGGTGTTGAACTCCATCGCGGCCGCGCGCCGGTCGACGCTGCACGCGGAGGTGCTCGCGATCCTGCGAACGCAAGGCGGCCACGCGACACTCGACGAGCTGGCCCATCACGCGGACGCGGCCGGCGATGCCGCTGCCACCCTGGAATACGCGCCCGCGGCAGCCGCCCTCGCGGCGTCGTTGAAGTCGCATCGAGCGGCGGCTGCTCTGTACGGCCGTGCCCTCCGTCATGCGGATGGACTCGACGAACGGCGGCGAGCCGAGCTCCTGCAGAACGCGTCGTACGAGTACCACCTCATCGCGGAGATCGACCGGGCGATCGACATGGCCGAGGAGGCGCTGGAGCTGTGGCGGCATGCCGGCGACGCAGCGCAGGAGAGCGACGTGCTGCGCTGGCTGTCGAGGCTGTACTGGATCGACGGCCGCACGCGGGATGCGGTCACAGCGGCCGACGCCGCAATCGTGGGTCTCGAAAGGCTGCCTCCAGGCCCAGCACTCGCGCGAGCCTTCAGCAACAAGGCGCAACTGAGCATGCTGCTGCTCGATCGCCGGCAAACCGAGAAGTGGGCCGACAAAGCGATCGCTCTTGCGCGCCAGCTCGATGAAGGGGCGATCCTCCTGCACGCGCAAAACAGCCTCGGCACCGCGCGAGCCCGCGCCGGCGATCGCGCCGGCCTGCCACTCCTGCTCGAGAGCCTGCACGCGGCGCTCGAGGCCGGGCTCGAGGACGACGCCGCCCGCGCGTGGACCAATCTCGCCGCCGTGCACGTCACATTGCTCGATCTCCCGCGAATCCGCGAGTATGCGGAGCACGGCACGCAGTTCTGCGTCGAACGCGATCTGCTTGTCCATCCGTTCTATCTGGCCACCTCGCTGTGCGAGCACCATCTGGCGGCGGGCCGCTGGAACGAGACGTTCGAGCTGGCGCACACCTTGTTGCGCGACCCGAGATATCCGCGAGGTTTCGAAGCCAAGACAACACTGCTCTGCCTCATGGCCAAGGTGCGCATCCGGCGCGGAGAGGCTGCCGACGATTTGCTGGACGAGGCACGGCATCTGGCGCCGCCTGGACCGGATCCGCCGTGGGGACATCCGGTCGCTGCTGCCCGTGCCGAGGCCGCGTGGTTTGCGGGACGGCGTGATGACATCGAACAGGCGGTGGGTCCGGCGCTCGATCTGGCGCTCGCGGCCGAAGAGCCGCGCGCCGTCGGCGAGCTGAGCTACTGGATGTGGAAGGCGGGTCACCTCCACACTCCAGTGGGCGCGGCGGCGCGCCCGTACGCGTTGCAGATCCAGGGAGACTGGCACGCGGCGCACGCGCTGTGGAGCGAGCTCGGATACCCGTACGAGGCGGCGATGGCCCTTGCCGACAGCGACGTCGAGGCCGACCTTCGCGCGGCGATAGCAGCGCTGGCGACCCTCGGCGCCAAGCCGGCAATCGCCGAGGTCACCCAACGGCTGCGATCGCTGGGCGCCACGAGCATCCCGCGTGGACCGCGGCCGCGCACGCGGAAGAACCCGGCCGGGCTCACGGCGCGCGAGATGGACATCCTCGATCTGGTGGCGCAGGGCCTGCGCAACGCCGAGATCGCGCAGCGCCTGTTCCTGTCGCCGAAGACCGTCGACCACCACGTGTCGGCCATCCTCGCCAAGCTCGACGTGCGCTCGCGCAGCGAGGCGGCGGCCCGGGCCGCAGCCCTGTCTCGCGGATCCGATACGCACTGACGATCCCAACCTGGGGGTCGCGCGCCACCAAGATGGGTGGGCACTCCCGATGAACCGAGCGCCGATTCGCGGCTCAATGGCACCAGCGAATCCGAGGCGGTTCGAAGGTTCTGAAGGAGAAGAAATGGAAGCCCGTTCCCGATTCATCGGCTTTCCGCGAGAGGTGGTCCTGGTCCTTGCGTCGGTGCTCCTGGTCCTCGCGGCCATGGCCGGTGGCTACGCCATCCGCCTTGCCACCGCTCCGAGCAGCACACCGGCAACGGTTGTCATCAGCGGCGCGGCCTCATCGCCCGCCCAGCCCGACGCGCCGTGCATCTGGACGGGCAGCCACAAGGCTTGCTGATCAGCCCACAACACGGGAGAGGCCTGGCGCGGCTGCCGGGCCTTTCCCTTTTGTGCCGTCAGCGGTGCGCTACCAGACCCGCGGGCTCAGCCCGCCCGAACCGTCAGCGCGGCCTCAGTCCCGGTAGCGCCGGATCCGGTCGTCCTCGGCGCTGTGCTCGGCACGGTACAGCGAGCAGGTCTCGGGATTGCTGATGCACGGCGGGCTCGGATGCCGGCCGGTGAACTTGTGCGTCCGCCGGTCCACATGGCAGTCCGCCTTGTAGCGGGTGAGCATGTGGAAGGGCCCGGCCCTCTCCTTGATGATCTGCTCCAGGTAGGGGCAGCGGCGGTGCCGGACGGGCGGCGCCTCGGGCTGCGCGGCGCGCTGCGACCGGTCGCGTTTGGGTGGCCTCGGAGGCTCAGCACGCATCTATTCAGTATGCAACGAGCCGCACGGCGAGGCCAGCGCCAATACGGTTGTCGAACCCCCCACACGCGTCACCCGTTCGGCCGGCTCGCCCTACGCTGCGAGCATCGACTGGATGCGGGACGCCAACTCTTTGAT
>JAFALX010000276.1 GCA_019234035.1 Candidatus Dormiibacterota bacterium
CTGGCGCCCGGCCTTCTTCGCAGCGATGTAGCCGCCGACGATCACAGCGACGAGCGTCGACACGCCGACGATGCCACCATCCGCCGCCGACGCCCCGCTCTCACCGAACGCCTTGTTGGCGATCAGGTTGCCGAGGTTGCTCAGGAGCAGCAGCAGCGCCTCGCCGGCGATGAGGCCGACCAGCACCCAGCCCCACGCGATCTTGATCTTGACCGCGTACCCGGATTCCGCAGGCGTCGTCGGCTTCACATCGGGTGCGGTGGCCATCGCGCCGAGTATACGAAGCTGTAGCCGGGCGGCCGCGGGGCGCTGGCCGCCGCCACACGCGCCCTACCCTCGCGCTGATGGCGACGGTCGGGGCGCCGGCACTGCAAGCGCCGGTGCCATCGGTGCTGCGGCGCGCGGCCGGCGTGCTCTCCGAGCCGCGCCGTGCCCTCCTCGTGGCGGTGGTCATCCTCAGTGCGGTCGTCGGCCTCGACGCGCTCAGCGACCCGGACGTCTGGTGGCACATGGTCCTGGGCAACTGGACCCTCGCCCACGGCCAGATCCCACAGACGGACATGCTGTCGTACACGGTCAACGGCGTCCCGCTGGCCCCGCACGAGTGGTTTTCAGGAGTGCTGTTCGCGGGGCTCAACAACGCGGGCGGTCTGTTCCTGCTCGCACTTGTGATGGGCGCCGTGAGCTGGATCGGGCTGATCGCCGTGGCCGTCCACGGCCGGATTCGCGGCGCCGGCCCCGTGACCATCGCAATCGGCCTGGCGCTCGGCGCCAAGGCTGCGCAGCCCGTCCTGGGCATCCGGCCGCAGGTGTTCACCTTCGCGTTCCTGGCGATCACGTTGCTGCTCACCGAGGTGCACCTGCGCAAGGGCGGCCGGGCGATCTGGGCCCTGCCGCCGCTCTACATGCTGTGGGCGAATCTGCACGGTGGGTTCGTCGCCGGCATCGCGTTCATGGGGCTCGCGGCTGGGGTCGCGGTGGTGGGGTGGTATCTCCGGCTCCCGAACCACGTGCCGCTGGGGCGGCCCGTGAGCCTCGGCATCGTCGCGATCGGATGCGCGCTGTTCGCCTGCGTGAACCCACAGGGGCTCGCCAGCTACCGCTTCGCGCTGAGCGAGGCGACGAGCGAGGGGTCCAAGGGCATCATCGAGTGGCAGCCTCCGAGCTTCGCGGACCCCGGGCTCTGGTCGTTGCTGGCGCTCGTGATCGCGTTCGTGGCGCTCGGCGCGTACGCGCTGCGGCGGCGCCGGCTGGCCGCACGAGACGCGATCCTCGGCGTCGTGGCGTGTGGCTCCGCGCTGCTCGCGGTGCGCAACACAGCGGTGGCCGTCGCGGTGGTCACTCCGATGATCATGGGCTGGGCCGCGGACGCGCTGAAGGCGCGGCCGCCGCGGCTGATCAAGCCACGGCCGCTCACTGCCGGCGCTGTGCTCGCCGGAGGGCTCATCGTGACGCTCGCGGCGGGTGGACTTGGGCTTGCGGTGTCACGGCTGCAGGCGTCGGCGGCGCCGTCGGGTGTGGCGGCGGTGTATCCGGCGTGCGCGACCTCGGTCTTGGAACGCGCACCGACCACGCAGCTGGTGTTCACCGCGTACGCCAACGGCGGGTACGTCGCGTATCGTCTGTGGCCGCACGGCTACGTGTACATATACGGTGCGTCCGATGCCTTCACCAAGGCCGACTTCTTGGACTATTACCGGATCGCATCCGGCGCGACGACGTCGCCCACCGCGGTGCAGCTCCTCGAGTCCAGCGGTACGACCGCCGTGCTGTATCCGACTGGCGCGTTGACCAGGGAGCTGGCACGCGCGCCCGGGTGGACGCGCGTTCTCACCGACCACGGCACCGTGCTGCTGCTGCGCGACGACCCGAGCTGGGCCGCAGGGGCGACCTGCTCTCCGTAGGTCAGGCGGTGTTAGGGCCCGGCCTTTTCGGCTCCGTTGTTCTCGTGGTTGGCGTAGAACTTCTGCACTTCGCTGAGGCTGAACACCGGCATGGGGTCGTACCAGTCCCACGACACGGCTGCGAACGGCACGTCCATCGATGTGTACGGCAGCACGAGCGCTTTCGCGTACGGAAAGTTCGGCGTCGGCGCCAGCGACTTGTACCAGTCGTGCAGCTGATTGAACTCGGTGGTGCAGCCATTCGGACAGTTGTAGAGGATGACGACGTAGCCGTGCTCGAGGTTGTGAACCCAGTACTCAGACTGCACCTGCTGGTTGTAGACGCCGGTCTGAATCGGGGCGTCGCCGTACCCGAGGTTGTAGTGACAGCCGCTGGTCGGCGGGTTGTGCATGTAGTTGACAGTAGCCGGCGGCTGGATATGGGTGTGCGGCATCTCGTCGACGGCCTGTCCGACGGGCGGCAGACTGTTGACGGGCGCCGGCTTGACATCGCCGTTCGACGCCGTGAAGTACGGCTGCGCGCCACTGGTGGGGCACGACGTGTTACCGACGAAGTGAATCGTCGGCAACCTGTCGAGGCTCGGCGTGGACGTGTTGTTGGGGCTGTCCCCGCAGGCCACGAGGGTCACCACCATCACGGCGGCGAGCGCGAGTACAGGTATGCCTCTCACCACCGACGAACTGTAGCAATTGCTGTCTACTGTGTCGCCTCGTAATGCATTTGATAGGTCTGACGGGCGGCATCGCCACCGGCAAGTCAACGGTGGCCGCAGAGCTGGCCCGGCACGGGGCGACCGTGATCGACGCCGACGCCCTGGCCCGTGAGGTGGTCGAGCCGGGCCGGCCCGCATTCGGCGAGATCGCCGCCCGCTTCGGCCCGGGCGTGATCACGGCGGCCGGACAGCTGGATCGGGCCGGGCTCGGGTCGATCGTGTTCGCCGACGCGGACGCCAGGCGAGACCTCGAGCGCATCACGCATCCGCGCGTCCGCGACCTCATGCAGCAACGCATCGCCGCGGCGCTCGCCGCGGACGCGGATCTGATCGTCGCGGAGGTGCCGCTGCTGTTCGAGACGCAGAGCGAAGCGCTGTATGAGGGCGTGATGCTCGCGTATGCACCGGCGCGCGAGCAGCTGCAGCGGTTGATGGCGCGCGACGGCATCGATGAGGCGGCGGCGCGGCAGCGGCTTGCGGCGCAGATGCCAATCGATGAGAAGCGAGCGCGTGCGACATGGATCATCGACAACGCCGGGACCATCGACGCGACACGCGGCCAGGTTGCGCGCTGGTGGAACATGTTCGCAGCGGGCCAGTTGTAGCGAACGGTACAAAGGAGGGGGGCGGCCGGTGCTGCGCAGCGGCCTTCCGCAGCCCCGGGCTGTCCCCCGGGGCGAGGCAGAGCGCGGAGCCGTGAAGCGGCGACGACGCGTGCCGCTCAGCAGTACCGGCCGTTCCCCTCCTTACGACGCTTCGCGTTACTCTGCCGCGCCGAGACCATGGAGCAACAGCGACAACAGCTGCTCCTCGTCGTGCGCGAAGGTTTCGGGGTCGGTGCGGCGCAGCGTGCCCATGACATAGCCGGTGAGCACCATCTCGGCCGCGCCGAAGATCACATAGCTCGCCAGCTGCGGGTCGAGATCGCGGCTCAGCTCACCTCGGTCGCGCGCGTCGCGGATCATCGCCTCGATGGCGTCGAAAGCAATCATCACGGTGCCGATGTCGTGCGACTCGAGGAACTCGTACGAGCGGCTGACCTCGTTGATCATGATCGTCATCAGGTCGGGGTCGCGCCGGTACGTCTCCACCCAGAAGTGCACGAGGCGGCGCATGCGCTCGGGAAACGTCAGCGGCATGCGCCCGACATCGTGCAGGTACTGGATGTACTGTCCCCAGCGCTCGGCGAAGATCGCGGCGAGGATGTCGTCCTTGTTGCGGAAGTAGTGATACACGAGGCCGTACGCGATCCCGGCCTGCTCCGCGATGTCGGCAACACGCGCACCGTGAAAGCCGGACCGCGCGAACACCTCGGTGGCTGCGTGCAGGATGCGCTCGCGCGTCTCGGCGCTTCGCCGGCTGCGCGGCGAACGTCTCCCGGCCTCTCCCGTCGCGGAGCTCACCGGATCGCTCCCGCGGCCACGAGGCCGACGATCTCCGCATCGCCGTAGCCGGCCTCCTGCAGGATGTCGCGGGTGTCCGCGCCCCAGGCCGGTGCTCCGCGCCGAACAGTCGCGGCGCTGCCGCTCAGGCGGATGGGGTTCGCGGCCTGCGCCACCGGACCGGCGACGCCGGGCGGCAGCAGCGAGCCGCGATGAATGACCTGGGGCACGTCGAAGACCTCGTCGACGGTGAGCACCGGCTCGCAGCACACGTCGGCGACATCGCCGAGCTCCGCGATCTGCGCTCGGGTCCTCTGCCGCAGCGCCCGCTGCAGCTCCGACGCGATCCGCTCGCCGTCGATCCCCTCCGCGAGGCCCTGGCCGGCGAGGTGTGACAGGCCCAGCGAGGTGACCAGCGCGTCCCAGAACTTGGGCTCGAGCGCAGCCACAGTCACCGTTCCGTCGGCGCAGCGGTACGTGTTGTAGCAGGGGTAGCGGCCGTTCAGAAGCAGCGATCCCGGGCCCGGCACCGCGCGCGACGCGGAGTACTGCGCCACCTGTGGCGACATCCATGAGATCAGCCCGTCGAGCATGGCGATGTCGCAGCGCTGCCCGCTCCCGGTCTGGGCGCGCTGGTGCAGCGCGGCGAGGATCGCGATCGCCGCGTTCAGGGCTCCGCCGCCGAAGTCGCCGACCTGGAGTGCGGGCATCGCGGGCACGCTGCCACTCTCGCCCTGGACGCTGAGCACCCCGCTGAGCGCCGCATAGTTCAAGTCATGGCCTGCACGATCTCGATACGGCCCATCCTGACCATAACCGGAGATGCTGCAGAGGATGATGCGCGGGTTTCGCGAGGCGAGCGTCTCGTAGTCGAGCCCGAGGCGATCCATGACGCTCGGCCGGAAGCTCTCCAGGATCACGTCCGCGCTCTTCACCATGTCGAGAAAGGCGTCGCGGCCCGGACCGCTCTTGAGATTCAACGCGATCGACCGCTTGTTGCGGTTCAGCGCGTGGAACACGGCCGAGTACTCGTCCACCATGGGTGGAGTCCAACGCAGGTAGTCGCCGGATTCGGTGTCCTCGACCTTGATGACGTCGGCACCGAGGTCGGCCAGCAGGAGCGTGCAGTAGGCACCGGGGAACAACCGCGTCAGGTCGAGGATGCGCACGTCACTCAGTGCCATCATCGTCGCGCGAGTGTAGCAATCGCCCGAAAGCGACGGAGCCAATTGCAAACCCCTGTGCTAGATTCGAGCAACACAAGGTCAGCAATGGTTGACAACGCCGACGTCGTGCACACCCTGGGGCGGATCGCCGACCTGCTCGAGATCAGGGGCGAGAACAGCTTCAAGGTTCGCGCCTATCGGATGGCTGCGGCGCGCGTGGAGAGCCTCACCGAACCGATCGCCGGCGTCGCGGCGCGCGACGGCGGGCTGCGGCGGCTCGACGGGTTCGGCCCGGCGATCGCGGAAAAGGTCACCGAGCTGCTCAACATTGGACACCTGCAGTACCTCGCGGACCTCGAGGCGGAGATCCCGGCGGCGCTGCTCGCGGTGTGCGAGCTGCCCGGCGTGGGACCGCGCACGGCGGCGACGCTGTGGCGCGAGGCGGGCATCGCCTCGCTCGACGAGCTGGAGGCGGCCGCGGCGGCCGGGTCGCTGGAGGGCATCCCGCGGCTGGGGACCCGATCGATCGAGCGCATCGTCGCCGCTCTCGAGGCCCGCCGGCGCAACGGCGCCCGCGAGCGCCGGCCGCGCGGCCGGGTCGTGCCACTTGCGGTCGCACTCACCCCTGCGCTGCGCTCGCTGCCGGACGTCGAGCGAGCGCACGCCGCCGGCTCCTTCCGCCGCAAGCGTGAGACGGTGAAGGACCTCGACGTGCTCGTGTCCACCCGCGAACCACGAGCCGTGCTGCAGTGGTTCTCAACGCTCCCGTCGGTCGAGCGCGTGCTGGTGCGCGGCTCGACGAAGTGCTCCGTCGAGGCGGACTCCGGTTTCCAGGTCGACTGTCGCGCCGTCGCACCGGAGGCGTACGGCTCGGCGATGCAATATTTCACGGGCTCGCGCGCGCACAACATCCGTATGCGCGGACGCGCGCTGCGCATGGGCATGCTGCTCAACGAGTACGGCCTGTTCCTCATCGAGGGCAACCGCCGCATCGCCGGTGACACGGAGCGCGGCGTGTACGAGGCGCTCGGCCTGCGCTGGATCCCGCCGGAGGAACGCGAGCACGGCGGCGACATCGAGCTGACGGGTGCGTCGGTGCGCCGGACACGGCGGCCGCAGGAAGCCGAGGCGGTCTAGCGATGCAGGAGCTCGTCATCAAGGTTCCGGCGCCGTTTCCCGGCGTCGAGGACCTCGGCTTCACCGCACGCTACCCCGAGCAGGCGGCGAGCGAGCCGCTGCGCGACGTGCCGTTCTTCGTCGAGGGACCGGCGAAACCGATGAGCATTCTCGTCGAGAGGCTGGCGCTGTTCGCCGACAAGGATTCCATCCTCGACGCGCACGGCGACGGCGAGGCGTACGCGTGGACGCCGCCGATCCAGCTCACCGACGAGGTGTGCGTCATGGCGTTTCGCGATCGCAGCGTGCGCACCGACAGCGCGCCCGCCGACGACACCGCGGGTGCGGTGCGCTCCTACGTCTGGAACCTTGTGCGGCCGCTTGCCTTCACGTTCCTGCAGGACTGCGTGCGCATCGGTCACCTCCGTCTGTCCGAACGCATCGCCGTCGTGCTCGACACCGGCCATCCCCCGGCGATCGACCTCGAGATGCAGCGCACCTCGATCACCCCGTTCAACGGCGACCTGCTGCTCTTTCGCGCCTGACAGAACGAGGGGCGAAGGCGGCTCGCGCCGGCCTCAGGGAACGGGCGTCGGGTTCCCGCTCGTCGTGGTCGACGTGCTCGACGTCGTGGTCGACGTGCTCGACGTCGTCGTGCTCGACCCCGTACTCGTGGTCGCCGAGGTCGACGGCGCGGGCGTCGACTGCGGCGGCAGCGGCGGCGTCGGGCAGTTCTGCAGCGCAGGGTTGAATGGCGTGGGCGACGGCGTCGGGCTCGTCGTCGTCGACGACGTCGTCGCAGTGCCGCTCGGCGTCGCCGTCGGCGACGGAGTCGGTGTCGCCACGTACGGCGTGTACGTGGGGCAGCTCGCCAGCGGCGGCACGGGGGGCGCCTTGGCGCCGGCGACGATCAGCGAGATCGCGACCGCGATGGCGCCGACGAGCACTGTGGCCACGAAGGTGACCGCCCCCCACTCGCGCTTGAAGAGGTCGTTCACACGGCCTCCCGTACCGGGGCGGCGTGGACCGCCGGCGAGAACTCGCCGTCGTCGCTGGCGAGCTGCAGGTTGGTCTGCAGCCAGCCCGCGGGGGTGCCCACATCCAGGAGGCGGCCTTCGAACTCCACCCCCCAGATGTCGCGGGAACCGATCAGCCGCGCGATGCCGTCGGTGAGCTGCACCTCGCCGAGGGCGCCCGGCGGCGTCGCACGTAGCGCGTCGAAGACGTCGGGCGTGAGCACGTAGCGGCCCATCACCGCGAGATCGCTCTTCGCGTCCGCCGGCTTCGGCTTCTCGACCAGGCCGCGGACGTGGTGGTCACGACCCTCGGTGAGGTCGACGTCCGCGCACCCGTACCGCGAGATGTCCTCGCGTGGGACGCGCATCAGCGCGATGATCGGGCCACGGCCGTGGCGCTCGTGCGCCTCCCACAGCTGCGTCAGGGCGGGTTTGGCGCCGACAGAGAGGTCGTCCGGGAGCATGCACATGAAGGGACGTTCGCCGACGACGTCGGCGGCGCAGAGGACGGCGTCTCCGAGCCCGTTGGGCTCCGCCTGATAGACGACGGTCACGTTGGCGAGGTGCCCGGCGTGGCGGACCGCCTCGAGCTCGCGGCGCTTGCCGCGCTCCTCGAGCAGCCGCTCCAGGGGCGGGTCGGGGAGCAGGTGGTTGGCGATCGCCTCCTTGCCCTCGGCCAGGACAAGGACAATATCGGTCGCTCCCGCCGCCACGGCCTCCTCCACGGCCCACTGGATCACGGGGCGGTCGAGAACGGGGAGGAGCTCCTTGGGGACCGCCTTGGTGGCGGGCAGGAAGCGGGTTCCGAGGCCGGCGGCAGGAATGACGCAGTGACGAAGGTCCACGGCGGCGAAGTCTAAAGGCCGGGGCTGGCTCCGATACCCTGCGAGCCGAGATGCACGACGTGCGCAGCGTTCTCGTTGCGGCGCTTCGAACAGCGCTCAGCGCGATCGGAGCCGGCGATTCCGTGCCGGTTGTGCTCGAGCCATCGGCGCGTCCGGAGTTCGGCGACTGGTCCACGCCGGCGGCGCTCAGCAGCGCTCGCGTGCTGCGGCGCAGCCCCATGGAGATCGCCGCGCAGCTGCGCGACGTGCTCGCCGCGACACCGGTGGATCTCGTCAGCGAGTGGACCGTCAGCCCGCCCGGCTACGTCAACGCGCGGCTCAACGACCCCGTGTGGGCGCGGCACGTCATCGCGGCCGCCGGCGAGCTCGAGGACGCGCGTCCGGTGCGGATGCCGGACGGTTTCATGCTCGCGGACGGCAAGACGCTCGTCGAGCACACGGCGACCAACCCCAACAAGGCCGCGCACATCGGCCACCTGCGCAACGCGTCGATCGGCGACACCGTGGCGCGCGTGCTGCGGCGCACCGGGCACGAGGTCGAGGTCGACAACTACATCGACGACACGGGCGTCCAGGTTGCGGACGTGGTTGTCGGAATCACGCAGTTCGGCATCGAGGCAGGTGCCGACGAGGCCTTCGACGAGTACTGCTCGCGCGTGTACATCGAGGTGTCGCGGCGCTATGAGGCGGACCCGTCGCTCGTCCAGCTGCGCAACGGCGTGCTGCGCGAGATCGAGGCGGGCGACAACGACACGGCGCGCTACGTCAAGGAGCTGGCGAGCCGCATCGTCGACGCGCACCTGGCGACGATGGGCCGTTTCGACATCGCGTACGACCTGCTCACCTGGGAGTCCGACATCATCGCGCTCGGGTTCCTCGAGCAGGCGCTCGACATGCTGCGCGAGACGGGCGCGATGGTGCACGTGACCACGGGCAAGCTGGCCGGCTGCTGGGTGATGCCGCCCGACGGCGAGCAGAGCGACGTGGAGGACGACGAGACCAAGGTGCTCGTGAAGTCGGACGGCGTTGCGACCTACACCGCCAAGGACATCGCGTATCAGCTGTGGAAGTTCGGCCTGCTGGGCCGCGACTTCCACTACCGCCCGTGGCATGCGGACGATCCGGCGAGCCCCGCCACCACGAAGGCGGCGCCGCCGGACGAGCTCGCGGCGCACTTCGGCAAGGCGCGGCGGGTTGTCAACGTGATCGACGCGCGGCAGGCGTATCCGCAGCAGATCGTGAAGCGCGCGCTGGCGCGGCTCGGTCACCGCGAGGAGGCGGACAACTCGCTGCACCTCGCGTACGAGGTGGTGGCGCTGACACCCTCCGCAGCGCGAGAGCTCGGCGTCCCCGTGGACCCCGGCCGCGAGATCGTGGCGATGAGCGGGCGCCGTGGCATCGAGGTGCGCGCCGATGCGCTGCTGGATCGCGCCATCGAGCGCGTGCGCGAGAAGGCGCGCGATCCTGAGACGGCGCGGATGCTGGCGGCCGGCGCCGTACGCTACTACCTGCTCAAGTTCTCGCTGCAGCAGATCATCGCGTTCGACTTCGACGAGGCGCTGCGCACCACCGGTGACACCGGCGTCTATCTGCAGTACGCGCATGCACGCGCATCGGGAATCCTGCGCAAGGTGCCGGACGAAGGCGGGGAGCTCCCGGTTCCCGCGAACCTGGCTGCCGAGGAGCGCGCGCTGCTGCACCGCATCGACGCGCACGCCCGCGCCCTGGGCGACACCGCGGCGGCCCTCTCGCCCTCGGTGCTCGCCGCCTAT
>JAFALX010000297.1 GCA_019234035.1 Candidatus Dormiibacterota bacterium
GGCGTGAGCAGGCTGAGGTCGAGCTCGAGGTCGAAGTCCGTCAGCGTCTTGCTGAAGTAGCGGTCGAGCTGCTCGTGCACCTCGTGCAGGCGCCGGGGCATCTCCAGAAGCCGCGGCGACAGCGTGGCCGACAGCTCCACCAGCGCGTCGTCGACATCCTCGGCAAAGGCGATGCGCACGAGGCCGGTGTGCGTCGCGGCGAGGAGCAGCCTTCCGATGGGCGTGTCCATGGTCTTGTACGCGACCTCGACCAGCCCCTCCTGCTCGGCGAGGGTGCGGAAGCGCTCCAGGTTGCGCTGCAGCACGGCGTCGCCGGCCATGGTCATTGCAGCGACCTCCGCAGCTTCTTGACGCCCTCGTGCACGTTGCGCCGGGCCGCGTCCTGCGATGTGTCCATCGCACCCGCGATCTCCTCGTAGGAGCGGTCCTGCACGAACCGCATACCCACGGCGCGCCGCTGCTTCGCCGGCAGCAGGCGGACGTGGTCCCACAGGTCATGGTCGGGAGTGGAGTCGGTGGCAGCAGCCTCGGCGACGTCGATCTCCTCGACCGGCATGGGCCGGCGCGCGGCGGCGCGCTTGCTGTCAACGGCCTTGCGCCGCGCGATGGTCATGAGCCAGCCGCGGAGGTTGGTCCCGTGCTCGAGCGCGGGATAGGCGCGCAGCGCTGAGAGCATCGTCTCCTGGAAGCAGTCATCGGCGTCCGCGCCGGCGATGCGCGCCAAGAACCGGAGCACCGCGGGCGCGTGCTCTGCCAGCACCCACTCGAATGGCGGCAGTGGCCCCGGCCTGACTGGAAGTGCGTTCGCATCGGATTCGATCACCGATCTGAGAACGCGGGTGGCCCCCGGACTGTGAGACACGTCAGTCCCGCGCCTCTGACGCTCGCACTACTCGGTCGCGGGCGACGGTTCCTCGGCTCGCGGGGCGTTCGGGAAGCTCACGGCCGCCTCCGTCGTGCCGCCGTCGCGCCAGAGCGAGAGCGCCATCGTGTCGCCGGGGCGCCGCATCGCGACGGCGCGGCGGAACTGGTCGGCGCCGCCGTTGATGGTGTAGGGACCGATCTCGGTGATGACGTCGCCGGGCCGGATCCCCGCCTCCTCGGCCGGCGAGCCCTCATGGACGCTGCCGACCTCGACGCCGTACGTAGCCGGCAATCCCTTCTGCGCCGCGATCTGCGCCGTGACGCTGCGCACCGCGGCGCCGAACGAGACCGCCGGCTCCTCCTCGCCCTCGCGCGGAAGGAAACGCGCCAGCTGCACCGGGTCGTTGCCGACCAGCAGCCGCTCGCCGATCTGGACGACCGGGGTGGTGACACGGCCCAGCCTGCCGAAGAGGATCGCCGTCGCTGACGGGTCGGTCAGGACGTCGCGCGTCGTGTAGGTCACTCCACGCTGATCGAGGTAGCGCAGCGTGGCCTCACTCGCCGGGTCGCCCGGCTTGACGAAGACGGTGACCGGCTCGGCCATGGCCTCAGTCCCCGGTGGCCTCCTGCGGCGGCAGGACGGACGACCCACTGATGAGCTCACCGGGAAGAACGATCGGGGCCGGCGGTGGTGCGCTCGCGGGCGCGGGCGCGCTGGCGTCCGGCGAAGGCGCATCGGCCACCGGGCCGGCGTGGTTCCCGTCAGGGGCCGTCGCGGTCCCGTCGCCGCCGGCTTCCGCAGCGTCGACGGCGTTCTCGAGGCCGCCCGTCTGCCCAGCACCGCTCTGACCGCGACGGCGACGGCGGCGGCGGCGGCGGCGTGCCGGCCCCTCGGGTCGCGCCGGCGTCTCGCCGTGGGGCGGCGCGGTCGTCGTTGCTGCCGTCTCCTCGCCGGCGGCAGCGGCGACATCGGGCGTGGCCCCTCTGCGGCCGCGCCGGCGACGACGCCTGCGACGCCGCGCCGGGTCGGCGCCCGGCTCCGCCTCGGTACCGTCTCTCTCCTCGGCGCGGCCGGCATTGCGGCGCCGCGACGGCGGCTGCACGAGCTCCATCGCCGGGAGCCAGCCGCCGGTCGTCCGCGCCGCGTCGACGAGCTGTCCATACATCGACTCCTCGCCGCTGCGGAGCGTGGCGCTGTCGCCGATGCAGGCGACGAGCCGCTTGGCACGGGAGATGGCGACGTTGAGCCGGTTCGGGACGCGCAGGAACCCGATGCGCCCGCGCTCGTTGGAGCGCACCAGCGAGATGACGACGATGTCCTCCTCGCGACCCTCGAACGAGTCGACGGTGTCGATCTTCACCGACCGCTTGAAGCGGCGCCGGCCCAGGGCCTGGCGCAACCGCTCCACCTGCTCGGCGTACATTGCGATGACAGCCATCGTCAGCTCGCGCGGCGCGCGCTCATCGAGGATGCGCACCACCTGCGCGGCCACCTTGACCTCGGCCTCGTTGCGCAGCGCACCGCCGGGTCCGCGGCGCTCGCGGCCGCCGCGCATGCCCTCGGTGTCGACGAAGTGCAACGCGACCGGGAACGGCTTGCGGGTGACGTAGTTGTAGTCGCACACCTCCGGCGCGTTCTCCAGCTGACCGTCGTACGACGCTGCGGACACGTACGCCGCAATGTCGGGATGCATGCGGTGCTGGATCGTCAGCAGACAGCGCGCGTCCTCCGGCAGGCCACCGTCCCAGCACTGCTCGAACAGGCTGCGGTTGACCAGGTCTTCCAGCGCGGGGTCGATCTCGACGATGCCGTACAGCGCGTCGTCCTCGACCGGGGGCAGCTGCTTGTGGTCACCCACCAGCGCCAGCGCCGAACCCAGACGCAGCGCGGGCAGCGCCTCGTCGGCGCGCGCCTTGTTCGCCTCGTCGAGGATGACGATGTCGAAGTTCATGTCGGTGATGGCCGACGTTGCCGCAGTGGCACAGGTGGCGAAGTAGCAGTTGGCCTCGAGCAGCCGCGGATCGTCCTCGTCGTCGACGCGGAACCGCTCGACCGCGGGATGCACCCGCTCGGCGCGCGCCACGCGCACCGCGCGCATCGCCGGAGTGCCGGCGAGGCGCTCGAGCGCGTTGTCGACAGCGAGGTTGGAGTGCGACGTCATCAGGATGCGTTCCTCGGGATTGCGCTCCAACCGCCGCTTGATGGCCTCGACGATGACGGTGGTCTTGCCGGTGCCCGGCGGTCCCTGGATGAACACCGCCTGACCCGCCGCGAGATCGCTCAGCAGCGCAACCGCGCGGTTCTGCGGCTCGTTGGAGATCATGCCCTGGGTCAGCCAGTCGCCTGTGTGTTCGTGCTGCTCGAACGACGGTGCGACGATGAGCTCCGGCGCGACGAGCAGCTGCGAGAGCAGCCCGACGCCGAAGTCTCGTGTCGCCACCGCAGCCAGCACGGACCGCTTCGCCTGGTAGAGCGCCTTGTTGAATGACGGGGTGATCGTGCCTTCGCTGCCGGCGTGCTCGAAGGTGCGCGTCACCACCTCGACCGTGTGCCGTGCGTGGTCGATCCGCGACACGCGGCCCACGAAGTTCGGTTCGTCCTCCGGCTCCACCAGCACCGCGGCGTCGGGCGTGAGGTTGATCGGATCGTTGGGAGCGACCGAGAACTCGACCTTGCCCACCTCGGGCTGTTTGAGGTCGACCGCGGTGAACTCGCGACCGCAGGACGGACAACGCTCGTGCGTGTCGGGACGCCACAGGGCGCGGCAGTTGCGGCACCGCCAGTACTCGCGTGCGCCGACGAATCGCGTGCGCTGGTTTTGCGCGCGTTGCTTCTCAGCCCGCTCGAGGCTTTCGACGAGCTTCAGCGTCGCGTACAGCTGATCCGATTTGGCGGCGCGCTGGGTGGCCTCGCGCCACTCGAGCAGCCGGAACGTGTCGCTGGCGACGCCGTTGCCTTCGGTGACAACCGGCCGGCGCGCGGTGATCGTCAGCAGCTTGGCCGCATCGGGCGTGGTCTGCGTGGGCCGGATCGTCACAACACGGAGGCCGAGGTGGTCACGTGCTCCGTCGTCGCCGTTCTGCGGCACCGTCTGCAGAGACAGGTCGGGCAGATCGAGGCGCAACTGGGGTGGTGCGTCGTCGCTGAACGACACGCTGACGTGTCCGACTTCGCTGATGCGTTCGGCAAAGATCGAACGGGGATCAGCGCCTGGATGCGAGCCATTGGCCCATGCCTCCAGGACCACCATGGCGTCGCTTCCGTCAGGCACGATCAGGTGCAGTCGATCGAGCGCGAGGTCCGGGGCGATCAGCTTGCAGTCAACCTCGACAGCCGGGCGATAGACGCAGCCGGCAAAAAGCGCTGATATCGGGATGGATTCGGGCGTCGCCTTCTTTATGCGCGGGGCGGCTCGAAGCCGTCTACCGCAAAGGGGGCCACCCGAAGGCTCCCGCCTGCAAAGCACTATACCCGATTTCCACGGGCTGTCCAGCACGGCGTTGTCGCAGGCAATGGTCGGGGCCGCCGCCGACGCTACGATGGTTGTCGTGACTGAGGAAACCCCGGGCGTCGACATCAGCGGCGTGCACACCGAGCTCGACCGCCTCAAGGCCCAGCTCTGCCGGTGCCAGCACCAGGGGACGTGCATTGCGTGCCGCGGGTTCGAGGTGATCCGGCAGCAGGTGCAGGTGGTGGTCGCCGCCGCGTCGCAGCCCGTGCTGATGCAGGTGGCCCAGGAGGTGCAGCTCCGCGACCTGATGACGCAGCTCGGCGGGTTGCAGGAGAAGCTCGCCGAGGATCCGCAGCTGCAGGACCTCATGGGACGGCTGATGGAACGTGTGTCCGACGACCTGGGCGGTCCCGAGAATCTGCACCGCATGCTCGGCGGGCTGTTCGGTGGCGAGGGATTCCCCGGCACACCTGACGACCGCCCGATTCCCCCCGACGATCGCCCGTCCCGTCCGCCGGATCCGGATCCGAAGGGCGGGGACGGCTGACGCCACACAGCTCGATGCCGATTCGCCTCCGCCGATCCGTTTTAGCCGTTCCCGGCAGCAACCCGCGCATGATGGAGAAGGCCGCGGCCAGCGAGGCCGACGAGGTGTTCCTCGACCTCGAGGACGCCTGCGCACCGCTGGAGAAACCCGCGGCGCGCGGGAAGGTCGTCGAGGCGCTCACCACTCACGACTGGGCCGGCAAGACGCGCGTCGTGCGCATCAACCAGGTGACGAGCCGGTTTGCGTTCGACGACCTGCGCGAGGTCGTCAGCGGCGCGGGCCCGTCGCTCGACTGCATCATGGTGCCGAAGGTGCGCAACGCCGGCGACGTCGCCTTCGTCGACCGCGCGCTGCTGCAGCTCGAGCAGTCGCTGGGCCTGCCGGTCGGCGGCATCGGCATCGAGGCGCAGATCGAGGACGCGATGGGCCTGATGAACTCGGACGAGATCGCGTTTGCCAGCGAGCGGTTGGAGACGCTCACCTACGGACCCGCCGATTTCTCCGCGTCGATGCAGCTGCCGTCGCTGACCGTCGCGAACACGCGCAACTACCCCGGCGACATCTTCCACTACGTGCTGTTCCGGCTCGCGGTGTCGGCCCGTGCGGCCGGCATCCAGGTGATCGACGGGCCCTACCTGCTCATTCGTGACATTGACGGCTTTCGCGAGGCGGCCGGACGCGCCGCCGCGCTGGGTTACGACGGCAAGTGGGTCCTGCACCCCGGCCAGATCGGCCCGGCCAACGAGGTGTTCACGCCGTCGCAGGCGGACTTCGACAAGTCGGCACGGATCCTGGACGCGTACCGCGAGGCCACCGAGGTGGACCGGCGCGGGGCGGTGATGCTCGGCGACGAGATGATCGACGAGGCCTCGCGCAAGATGGCTGAGCAGTTCTACTCGCGCGGGCTCGCCGCAGGCCTGTCTCCGTCGCCCAGCGACGCGCCCGACGCGGCGCCTGCCTAGAGGCTCGCCCGGCCTTCTCCTCGGCCTCCAAGGGCTCGGTCCGCCAGCGCGTGCGGCTATACCGCCGCCCGTGACCCTGTGCTCGGCTCGAGTGGATCCACGCCGCTGCCGAGCACGCTTGCACACCGCTCACGCGCCAAGCGGACAGCCGTAGGATCGATGTCGGCGCCGATGAACGAACAGCCGCGCCGCAATGCAGCCACAGCGCTCGATCCACTGCCGACGAACGGGTCGCACACCACATACCCAGGTTCCGTGCTGGCCTCGAGCATCAGATCGAACAGCGCCACGGGTTTCTGCGCCGGGTAGGCCGCGCGGTGCACCCGGCGAACCGCCCAGACGTCGGGGAGGTCACGTCGCGTCACGCGCCGCTTTCCCTTGCCGGCAAAGACGATCTGCTCGTGACGGCGGCGGAAGTAGTGGCCCATCCCGAGCGCGACCTTGTCCCACACGATGAGCCCCTTCACATCGAAGCTCTCCCGCACCAGCGCGCCCAGCGACAGCAGCGAGTAGCTGTCGAACATGATGTAGATGTGCCGGTCGTTGCGGAGCACGCGCCGGCACTCGCTCAGGAACAGGCGATACGTCTCCGGGTCGTCGTGAAACTCGCGGAACCAGCGCGCATTGTCCGGCCTGCCATAGTGACCGACGATGCGGCCGTGCCCGAACTTCATGTGCTGATTCATGCCGGAGTACGCCGGGTCGGTGACGATCAGGTCCACCGACTCATCTGCCAGTGCACGCAGATAGGCAATGCAATCCTGCTCGGCGATCGTGTACGGCGCCGGCTCGGCGGACCGCTGCTCGGCGCGCGCGAGGGAGCTCATGGGGCTTCGCCGAACGCCCGTTCGCGCATGGGTGGACTATAGCGAGCGGCGCGCGGCTGCGGCGCACACGGCCAACAACGCACCAGCGTCGATTGCGGCGGTCGGTAGACTGCGATCAATGGCACTCGACATGACCACGGAACAGCGCGAGATCGTGGGCATGGTTCGCGACTTCGTGGAGCGCGAGATCATCCCCGTCGCGCATCAGCTCGACCACGACGACGTCTATCCCGACGCCATCGTCAAACAGATGAAGGAGCTCGGCTTCTTCGGCTTCGCCATCTCGGAACGGTACGGCGGCGCCGGGCTCGACTACAGCACGTATGCGATGGTGTGCGAGGAGATCGCGCGCGGCTGGATGTCGATCACCGGCATCATCAACACGCACTTCATCGTCTCCTACCTCATCGAGCAGTTCGGCACCGACGAGCAGAAGGAGCGTTTCCTGCGGCGCATGGCGACCGGTGAGTACCACGGCGGCTTCTCTATGAGCGAGCCGGGCGCCGGCTCGGATGTGCAGGCGATCCAGACGCGCGCCATCCGCGACAACGGCGAGTACGTCATCAACGGCACCAAGATGTGGGCCACCAACGGTGATCACTCCACGGTGGTTGCGACGCTGGTCAAGACCGACCCCGATGCGCGCCCGCCGCACCGGGGCATGTCGTGCATCCTCGCGGAGAAACAGTACCCCGGTTTCTTCTCGTCGCGGAAGATCGAGAAGCTCGGCTACAAGGGCGTCGAGACCACCGAGCTCGTCTTCGAGGACAACCGCCAGCCCGCGGCCAACCTGCTGGGCGGTGTCGAGGGACAGGGGTTCAAGCAGATGATGGCCGCAATCGAGGTCGGCCGTGTCAACGTCGCCGCGCGCGGCGTCGGCGTCGCCCAGCGCGCGTTCGAGCTGTCCATCGAGTACGCGCAGGAGCGCCAGGCGTTCGGCCAGCCCATCGCCAACTTCGAGGCGATCCAGTTCAAGCTCGCCGACATGGCGACGAAGATCGAGGCCGCACGACTGCTCACCAACTTCGCGGCGCGCAAGAAGGACGCCGGCGAGCGCGCGGACGTGGAGTGCGGCATGGCCAAGCTCTTCGCCACCGAGACCTGCTTCGAAGCCGTGCAGGAGGCGATGCGCGTGCACGGCGGCTACGGGTTCTCGAAGGAGTACCAGGTGGAGCGGCTGTACCGCGACGCGCCGATGCTGGTGATCGGCGAGGGCACCAACGAGATCCAGCGGCTGATCATCGCCAAGGGTCTGTTGGAGCGATACAAGCTCAAGTCCTAAAGGGGCAGCGCGGCGCGCGGGACTTGAACTGGTTGACGCGCTCTTCTATGCTCGGACAATCGTGGGCAGGGGGACGATCTGGGAAGGAGGCCGCACCCTCCGGATGCATCTCGGCAATCGCGTACCTTCCAATCAAAGTGGTCGTGCACGACGTCGGTTTCCTTGGGGCGATGATCACGGTCCCGGCGGCCGGGTCGGGGGGCCGTACCGGGCGCCGGTGTCGCGCTCGTGGTCGCGGGCGCAGCTGTGCTGAGCACGGTCCTCCTGTCGACTCGAGTCGTCCATCGTCGCCGCGACTGAACACCCACGCGCTTGTGCAGCCTCTGGCGCTGGGCTATGGTTTGCGTTCGTGAGCAGGGGGAGATGGCCCGCGCTGGTCGTGATCGCGACAGTGTCGTGGTGTCTGATCGCGGTGCAGCCCGCGGCCGCGTCGACGACGGTGTCCCTCACGCAGCCGCTTCCCACCGCGCCGGTGCAGGTGAGTGTCGGTGACGTCATCGCACTGGCGCTGCCGCCGGTCACGTTCCCGCCCCCGAGCGGCTACTCCGGCACCAGCACGAAGCCGACGCCGATGCCGTCCGCAACCGACACCACAGTGCTCTCCCAGCAGAGCGCCTCCTACGACTCCGGCGGCACCGCACACGTGACGTTCGAGGCGGTGCGGTCCGGCAGCGCGGCGATCAACGTCAGCGGGCCGTCGTTCGTCTTCTGCAAGGACGAGACCACGACGACGTCGACAGGCGCCGCCACGTCGACCAGCGCGACGTCATCGAGCACCACGACATCGACGGCAACCTCGTCCACCTTCACGGCAACACCGCCTCCCGGATCGTGCGTCGTGAGCGATCCCATCCTGCAGGCGGTATCGGTCAACGTCTCCGCGGCGGGCGTTCAGGCCGCCGTGGAGGTGCCGTCGACGGGGTCGGCCGGCTCGTCGAGCGCCGGTCTCGGCCTCACCCTACTCGGCATGCTGGCCGCCGGCGGCGCGCTCGTGGCCGGGCTCACCGAACTCCGCCGTCGCCGCAGGTAGGCGCGCGCGCATCACCGCGACGGCGTCGCGGCTCTCGTCGATCAGCAGATAGCGACGCCCCAGCTCCGCCGCCGCGGCGCCCGTCGTGCCGCTTCCCGCGCACCAGTCGACGACGAGATCCCCCGGGCGCGATGACGCCGCAACGATGCGCCGCAGGATCGCAGTCGGCTTCTGCGTCGGATAGCCGGTTCGCTCTCGCGAGGCCGTCGGGACGATGGTGTTCCACCACACGTCGGTGGGCAGCTTGCCGCGCGCCGCGCGCTCCGGCGTCTGCAGCTGCGGCGCCATGTACGGCACGCGATCGATCTGGTCGGTGTTGAACGTGTACTCGCGCGTGTCGCGGACGTACACCAAGATCACGTCGTGCTTCGCCGCCCAGCGACGCGCGGAGCGGCCACCGAAGTCGTAGGCCCAGATGACCTCGTTGAGGAAGCAGTCCCGTCCGAAGATCTCGTCGAGCAACACCTTGCAGTAGTGCGACTCGCGGGGATCGACATGAAGGTACAGCGTTCCGTGCGCGGCGAGGATGCGGCGCGACTCGACGAGTCGCGGGCGCAGCCACGCGATGTAGTCGTCGAAGCGATCCGCGTAGCCGGGCTCGCGCTCCACGGCACTTTCGTACGTGCGGCCGGCGAATCCCCTTCGCGTCCCGTTGGCCGACGCGCGCACGCGGGTCGCGATGCGGTCGCGCGCTGCGCCCGTGTTGAACGGCGGGTCCGCGTACACCAGCCCGGCGCAACCGTCGGGCAGCGTTCGCAGCACCTCGAGCGCCTCGCCGTGCACGATGCGGCCGGGTGCACCGCCGTTCCGAACGGGGCGCGCTGGCATGGTCGGCACGTAGAGTAGAGCGCAGCGATGCAATTCGGACGCTACTTCGAAGACTTCGAGGTCGGTGCGACGTACAAGCACTGGCCCGGCAAGACGATCACCGAGTACGACGACCACCTCTTCTGCCTGCTCACGATGAACCATCACCCGCTGCACATCGACGCGCACTACGCGGAGACGCAGACGCAATTCGGGCGCAACGTCGTGGTGGGCAACCTCGTGTACAGCCTTGCGCTGGGCATGAGCGTCGCCGACATCAGCGGCAAGGCCATCGCCAACCTCGAGGTCGAGTCGCTCAAGCACGAGAACCCGACGTTCCACGGCGACACGATCTACGCGGAGACGACCGTGCTCGACAAGCGCGAGTCATCGAGCAAGCCGGACCGCGGCGTGGTCACGGTGGAGACGCGCGCACACAACCAGCGCGGCGAGCGCGTGTGCATCTTCACCCGCACCGTGATGGTGCCCAAGCGCGCGGCGGTGGGTGAGTTGCAGCCCGCCGACATCCCGACGC